>CAZVLV010000031.1:0-10714 GCA_964628015.1 uncultured Aquiluna sp.
GTCAACTCGTACAGGAATCGCATCGACGTAGACGATTGGCAAATTTGATCTCGCTTGTTCGAGATCATCCTGTGTCAACCAAGCTCCGGCATTTTCCAGTAGATCAAAGTACATGGCGAAAGTCTCCCATGAGATCGAGCGCAGACCCATCATGACTTATAAATATAGCCACATTTGAATAAAGACAAATTTGCGCTCAGTCAAAATTGATGCGAAGAGTCACTTTTACTCCGGATTGCTGGACGTATTGGTAGAACTTGATATACCCGTAGAGTAAGTGCATGTCATCACAGAACCCCGCCAACGATGGATCAATTCGACCAGATGGACTCCCCTACTCGGTAGTTCTCACCGAGGATCAATGGCGCGAAAAGCTGACTCCCCACGAGTATCACATTCTGAGGGAAGCGGGAACGGAGCCTCCATTCAGCGGAGAGTTCACAGACAACACACAGCTAGGAACTTACTCCTGCAGAGCATGCGGACATGAATTGTTCTCGAGTCAGACCAAGTTCGAGTCACATTGTGGGTGGCCAAGTTTCTTTACCCCGCTGGCAGGTGATTCTGTGGTTCTTCTTGAGGACCGATCACTCGGTTCCATTCGAACAGAAGTCAGATGCGCCGCATGTGGAGGCCATCTCGGCCATGTCTTTGAGGGTGAGGGCTACGACACGCCAACGGATCTCCGGTACTGCATCAACTCTGTCAGTGTGGCATTCGACCCAATCAAATAACTGACAAAAACTGACTGAAGAAACTGGAAACTAGCCGCAGCTCCCACGGCGCGCCCACCAGAGACCACCCCGTTCAATCATTAACCTTGAAGAATGCGAGCAGTTGGCACTGATTCTGAGAACTTTGCCGATGCGGCACGCACCATCCGAGAATGTGTGGTCCGGCCGGATATCACCATTCAAGAAGTCCCTGCACCTGCACGCCTTGCTCCGCACTCGATAGCGCTTACGGCTAACCCTTCAGACCCTGATTCAGATGCTTTCTCAGGTAGGTTCGTGCTCCTTCACGATCCAGATGGAGTCGATGAATGGAATGGCACTTATCGTGTGGTGATCTTCGTTCGAGCAGATCTTGAATCCGAGTTCCTCTTTGACGACTTGCTCCGAGAAGTAGCGTGGTCATGGGTCACCGAGTCAACCGCTGGTTTGAACATTCTCGAGTTAGGCGGAACGGTGACGACCAACTTCGGAGAATCCTTTGGCTCTCTCCGAGACCGCCCCTCCGATGGTTTTGTGGAAGTCAGGGCATCGTGGACACCTGCCCCATGTGAAAACGAATCACAGGTTCAGTCACTAAATGAGCACGTTCAAGCTTGGGTGACCTGCCTGGAAACTGCGGGTGGTCTTACCCCTCTCACCGAGGGTGTTACACCAGTTTTTTCAGCGCGTCGCCGTGGATGAACTCACGCAGGAGCCTGCTCGAACTCCATATTCCTTACGCGAGCCACTGCCCCCTGTTCTCACCACAGCACAGCACATCAAGGAATACGGGAGCATGCTTGCCGATGGTGAAGGCCCTATCGCCATCGATGCAGAGAGGGCATCGGGTTTTACTTACTCGCAGAGGGCATATCTCATTCAAATAAGGCGTCACGGTTCAGGAACAGCCCTCATTGATCCAGTAGCTGTTGACCTTGCCCCCATTTCCTCCGTTGCTAGGGATGCTGAATGGGTACTTCACGCGGCAACCCAGGATCTCGAATGTTTGCGAGAAGTGGGCCTGGAACCTTCCAGTATTTTCGATACTGAATTGGCCGGACGGCTTCTCGGTCGCGAGCGAGTTGGTTTGGCGGGACTGATCGATTCTGAACTTGGCGAATTCATTGAGAAAGGACACGGGGCTGCCAACTGGTCAATGCGCCCTCTCACCGAGGAGATGCTCAGATACGCAGCGCTGGATGTTGAACTACTACTGGAGCTGCGAGACTCTTTGGAAGCTTCGCTTAAGGCAGCCAATAAATGGCATATTGCCCAGCAAGAGTTCGAGGCGCTCGTAACGTGGACTCCCCGGCAACATCCCGGTGAGTCTTGGCGACGGACCTCAGGAGTTCATGCCATTCGATCCCCTCGCAATCGCGCAATAGTGCGTGAATTGTGGATTACCCGCGATGACATCGCCCGCAGGCGGGATATCGCACCGGGACGAATCCTCCCGGATCGCGCAATCATTGCCGCAGCGATGGCCAACCCCGGATCACGTGATGCGTTATTCGCGGTAAAAGAATTCAATGGCAGAGGAGCCAAAAAATACGAGACGTCATGGTGGTCGGCAATTCAACGAGCTCAAGCTCTTCCCGAGGCAGAACTACCAGGAAACCCACCTCGCAGTGACACACCTCCGCCTCCCAAGGTGTGGAAGGAAAAGAACCCCGAGGCTTATGCGAGACTCGACTTCGTTCGTTCCCAGCTCGGTGAAGTCTCTCAGCACATGGCCATTCCCGTGGAGAATTTAATGGTTCCGGATCTCATTCGACGGGTGCTTTGGGACCCGTTACCAGTGGAAATATCCGAACTTGATAGCCGCTTGCGCGATTCAGGCGCCAGGGAATGGCAAGTTAGTCTAGTGTCGCCGATTCTGATGGCAAGCACACAAGCTCCGCTCATTGATGCTTCCCTAGATGCTTCCCTAAAACCGTCCGGTTTGCCTGATTCGCAGTGAGGCACTGATCTCACACAATTTCCTAAGTGATTCCGCTCGACTCCTAAGTTACTTGCGGGTAACATAGGAAAGTCCCTGAGGAGGAATCAATGGCTGAACGTGAGAATGTGATTTTTGTCGATGGTGCTCGCACCCCTTTTGCTCGAGCAAAAAGCTTGTATGCGGAGACTCGAGCCGATGACCTGGTTGTGAAGGTCATCCGAGAGCTCATGAGACGAAATCCCAATGTACCGCCAGACAAAATCGACGATGTTGCAATTGCTGCAGCGACTCAAACAGGTGACCAAGGCATGAATATTGGCCGTTCGGTCGCATTGCTTTCTGGTTTGCCATCCTCCGTTCCGGGTTATTCCATTGACAGGTGGTGTGCTGGCGCAATGACCGCGGTCACCACTCTTTCCAGCGCGATCATGGCTGGGGCGTACGACCTCGCCATTGCAGGTGGTGTGGAGCACATGACGCACCACCCCATGGGCGAGGGTGTAGACCCCAATCCCCGCTATCTATCAGAGCGATTGGTTGACCCTGAGGCCATGCTGATGGGAAAAACTGCAGAGAACCTGCACGATCGTTTCCCTCACCTTACGAAGGAGAGGTGCGATCACTTTGCCCTGTCTTCACAGGAGAAGACGGCTAAAGCGTACGCAAACGGACTCATTCAACCTGACCTCGTTCCAGTAGCAGCGCGATCAGGTGAGTTGGGTGTCACCTTGGTCACCGAAGACGAATCGCCTCGACCTGGAACCTCGCTCGAGGGTCTGGCCACACTCAAGACGCCATTTCGACCACACGGACGCGTGACCGCTGGAAACGCTTCGGGCCTATCAGATGGAGCCACCGCGGCCATTCTTGCCAGTGAAAAGACTGCTGATTCCCTCGGTTTGAACAAGAAGATGCGAATGGTCAGTTTTGCTTTCGCAGGTGTAGAGCCTGAGGTCATGGGTGTTGGTCCTGTGCCCAGTACCGAGAAGGCTCTTGCCAAAGCGGGCATGAGCATCAATGACATTGATCTTTTTGAGATCAATGAAGCTTTTGCGATTCAAGTTCTCGCCCTGCTGGACCACTTCGGAATTGCTGACGATGACCCTCGCGTTAATCCCATGGGTGGGGCCATTGCCGTGGGACATCCGCTTGCATCTAGTGGCATCCGACTTATGTCAAATCTCGCCAGAGACTTCGCCGTGAATCCCAGCGCCAAATACGGAATCACAACAATGTGCATTGGGTTGGGAATGGGCGGCACAATTATTTGGGAAAACCTTCAAGGAAGTGGAAACTAATGTCTCAATCCGATCAATCAGCACTCGCGAATCCAGATGAAGTCGTCACTCAAGCCAGAGTGAGGTATCTAGATATGCCTCTTGGTGCCGGGACCATGGCTCTCATCACACTGGATAACGGCAAAGATCACACGCGGCCATCCACATTTGGGCCTCAAGGTTTGGCATCTATCAATGCCGCTCTTGATGAAATAGAAAAATCACCTGGTGTTGCCGCTATTGCCATCACTGGTAAGCCTTTCATTTTTGCTGTCGGTGCTGACCTCTCGGCCATGGGCATGGTTAATGATCCCGCCATTATTGCTGCATTTGGCAAACTAGGTCACGACGTCATGCGCCGTTTTGGAGAGATGAAAGTACCCACATTCGCGTTTGTAAACGGAGCTGCGATGGGTGGGGGCCTTGAACTGGCCTTGCACTGCAATTATCGAACGGTGTCGGCTGATGCAGCTTCCCTTTCACTGCCTGAAGTTTTCCTCGGAATCATTCCTGGATGGGGTGGCGCCTGGTTGTTACCTAACCTGATTGGCCCCCAGAACGCCCTCGAGGTCATTATTAGTAATTCCATGAGCCAGAACCGTCAAATGAAACCCAAAGATGCGGTCAAACTCGGCATCATGGACGTCGAGTTTGCTCCCGCCGATTTCCTCGAACAGTCAATCCTTTGGGCTGCTCAAGTAATTCAGGGTGATGTCACCGTCACTCGGCCTGATGTGGACCGCTCGACATGGGATGCAGTTGTGGATGCATATCGGGCACAAGTGGATGCGCGTGTCCACGGTGCAACCCGTGCCCCATATGTAGCCCTTGATCTCGTTGCGGCTGCCAAAACGAATACGCGATCAGAAGGATTCGATGCCGAGGACGCAGCGCTGACCGATCTGGTCATGAGTGATCCAGTTCGCGCTTCCCTGTATTCGTTCGATCTAGTACAACGTCGAGCAAAGAAACCAGCTGGCGTGCCGGATAAGTCCCTTGCTAGAGCAGTGAACAAGGTAGGGATAGTTGGAGCGGGTTTAATGGCAAGCCAGCTTGCACTTCTATTCGCCCGCCAACTCATGGTTCCCGTTGTCATGACGGATCTCGATCAGGAGCGAGTGGACAAGGGTGTCGCTTATGTACATGCTGAGATTGACAAATTGGCTAGCAAAGGTCGTGTGTCCTCTGACAAGGCGAACCGTCTGAAAGCACTCGTGACTGGTTCAACATCAAAGGAAGGGTTTGCTGACGCCGATTTCGTCATTGAAGCCGTTTTCGAACAAATGGACGTGAAAAAGAAAGTGTTCGCTGAGGTAGAGGCTGTTGTGTCACCTGAGTGCGTATTGGCGACCAATACATCATCCTTGTCGGTCTCAGAAATGGCTAGTGATCTCGCACACCCTGAACGAGTTGTCGGGTTCCACTTCTTCAATCCTGTTGCAGTCATGCCTCTTCTGGAGATCGCTCGGGCCGATAAAACCGACGATGCCACACTCGCGACAGCCTTCGCTGTGGGCAAAGGGCTCAAGAAATCGTGTGTGCTCGTTGCCGATGCGCCTGCATTCGTAGTGAATCGACTATTGAATAGGTTCCTCGGCGAGATTATTTCATGTGTCGATGAAGGTGCAAGCTTCGCCGACGCCGACGCTGCCGTACACGCTTTAGGGCTTCCAATGGAGCCATTTGTACTGGTTCAAATGGTGGGACCAGCCGTGGCCCAACATGTGGCCGAAACCCTCAACGGTCACTATCCCGATCGTTTTCATGTATCCACAAAGATGGGCGAATTGGTTGCCCAGGGCATACCTGCGGTATGGCTGTGGGACGACAAGGGGAACAAGTCACTTGATCCACGAGTTGTAGCGATATTTGGGGATGCACCCAGCACGATGACACCTGAGCAGATTCTCGGTAGAGCACTTGTGGCCGTGGAGGAAGAAGCTCGCCTCATGTTGGCCGAAGGTGTGGTCGCTGAACCGCAGGACCTTGATCTGTGCATGATTTTGGGTGCCGGTTGGCCATTTTGGCTAGGAGGGATTACCCCGTACCTGGATCGACAGGGAATCTCTCAGCAACCATTTCTTCCGAGGGGCGTGGCAAGCGTGCCTGCATAATTGACATGCACACCCACAAAAATCAGTTGATGTAATCGCTTGGGGCCTGCTCCTTGGATAAGGAGTCGGCCCCATTGCGCTGGGCCATCCACTCTGTCACAAATCGCGTTATTTCCTGGGCATTCAGGCCAACCGCACTAAGTACCGAGTTGCGTTTGGCGTGATCAAGAAAAGCCAGGGGTGTTCCAAAGTTTCTTACTGGAACATCCACATCCCTGTCCCGAAGACCTTGGCTGAGTGCAGCGCCGACGCCACCAACACGAATGCCATCTTCCAACACGATAACGAGCTTAGATTCCTGTGCTCTATCGAGAACAGCGGGAGAGATCGGCTTCACCCATCGAGGGTCAAGCACTTGAACTCCGATTCCCTGCGCTCGCACGCCATCGGCAATGTCCAGACCTAGTCGAGCAAAGGAACCTATTGCCACGATGCACACTTCACCGTTGCCGTGAAGAGCGAGAATGTCCGTTCCTCTATCTTCTGCAATAGCGTGTATGGGATCAGGTAATGAACCCTTGCTAAATCGAATAACGGAAGGCGCATGGGAAACTGTTATCGATTCCCTTAAGGCTCTCTTGAGAGTAGCTGCGTCTCGCGGTGCAGCAATCACCAACTCAGGAATGACCTGAAGGATCGACATGTCCCACACTCCATTGTGACTTGCACCATCGTCACCTGTCACACCCGCGCGATCCAGAACAAAAGTTACTCCGGCATGTGGCAGAGCACACACCTTGAGCTCTTGGTCGAAGGCTCTATTCAAAAATGTTGCGTAGAGGGCAACTACGGGATGCATGCCGCCGTAGGCCAGGCCAGCAGCACTTGTCACAGCATGCTGTTCTGCGATACCAACATCGAAAATGCGATCCGGAAATTGCTCGGCAAATGCGTCGAGGCCAGTGGGTCCTAACATCGCGGCAGTAATGGCTACAACGTCTGACCTATCATGACCTATCGCCACCAATTCATCGGAAAAGGCTTTAGTCCAGGTTGGCCCGCTCGAAGTTAATGGTTTCCCAGTATCGGGGTCAATAACTCCAACGCCATGGAATCGATCTGCTTCATCCATCTCCGCAGGTGCATATCCATGGCCCTTATGCGTTATTGCATGAACAATGACGGGTCCATTGAAATCCCTGGCCAGGCTTAAGGCAAATTCAAGTTCTGCTTCATTGTGTCCATCGACAGGACCTATGTATTTCAATCCCAGATCCTCAAACATGCCTTGGGGCGCCACGAAGTCCTTCACGCCTTTTTTCATGCCATGAAGGGCGTCGTATATGGGCTGTCCAACGACAGGTGTGCGGTGAAGCACCCTCTTTCCCCAGCCCATGACTTTTTCATAGCTTGGTGCCGTACGAAGGGACGCTAAATGATGCGCTAACCCACCGATAGTCGGCGAATATGAACGAGCATTGTCATTCACCACAATCACAAGTGGACGCGACGAGGCAGCAATGTTATTCAGAGCCTCCCATGCCATGCCACCGGTGAGTGCACCATCGCCGATCACGGCAACAACATGCTGCTCCCCCAAGATTCCGCGTTGCTCCCAGGCTTTGGCCAAACCGTCTGCATAGGAAAGGGCAGTTGACGCGTGGGAGTTCTCCACAAGGTCGTGGTCGCTTTCCGATCTGCTGGGATAGCCACTCAATCCGTTTTCTTGTCGGAGGGAATCAAATCCGGATGATCGGCCGGTAAGAATTTTGTGGACATAGGACTGATGGCCCGTGTCCCAGATAATCATGTCACTGGGTGAACGAAACACTCTGTGCAATGCAATGCTGAGCTCAACAACACCCAAATTGGGTCCCAAGTGGCCGCCCGTTGCAGAAACTTTCTCCACGAGAAACTGACGGATTTCACTGGCTAATTCAGGAATCTTGTCCGCAGGTATCGCCCGCACATCACGGGGATCCTTAATTGACTCAAGCATTGGCACCGCCCTAGTCTAGAAGAGAATCGCGGTTCTTGCCTTGATTGCCTTCTAAAGCTGAGGCGACCAACTCCGCCTCGCGTTTGTCACGAACGAGCTTGGCCCCCGCGAGCGCGATTGACTCTATGAGGTCGGTGACATCGGTCACACCTGATTGTGTGCGGGCCGTACCATGGAGGAAGCGAAGTGCTGAAATCTGAGCATCGATAAGTCCCTCCAGTATCCACACCAGCGCCACGGCATCGGACTTGCAGGGAGCCGTTCGGAAAGAGTCAGGTAAACGATCTAAGGCCCAACGAACACTTTGGCGCTCAAATTCTGGACTTGCTGGATCAATCAAATCTCCTGGCCAGCCAGCGGGTGTCATAGGAACACCATCAGGTCACGGGTCCAATCTGATCATCAGACCACGCGCACTTGTCACTTGTCACTTGTCACTTGTCACTTGTCACTTGTCACAATAGCGAGCGCAGCACATATTGAAGAATCCCGCCATTGCGATAATAATCAGCCTCTCCAGGGGTATCTATGCGCAATGGCGCCAGGAATTCCACTCGTGGTCTATCGGGAGACGTCGCCTCAACGCGCAGAGCGAGAGGAGTTACGCCGTTGTTTAACTCGTCAATTCCTGTGATAGTGAATGTTTCGTCACCCTCAAGACCTAGGGATTCAGCATTCTCACCGGGTGGAAATTGCAGAGGTAAGACGCCCATGCCGATGAGATTGGAACGGTGAATTCGCTCATACGATTCAGCAATGACGGCTTTTACTCCCAAAAGTGCCGTGCCTTTCGCAGCCCAATCTCGGCTTGACCCCGACCCGTACTCCTTACCCGCAAGGATTATCAATGGAGTCTCAGCTGCCTGGTAAGACTCGGACGCCTCGAAAATTGTTGTCATTGGATTGCCAGGTTCATTGAAATTCACGGTGAACCCACCCTCAACACCGTCAAGAAGAAGATTCTTGAGACGAATATTTGCAAATGTGCCGCGGATCATTACTTCGTGATTTCCACGACGGGATCCATAGGAATTGAAGTCTTTTCGATCCACTCCGTGGTCAAGCAGGTACTTACCAGCAGGAGACTCAACCTTAATTGTGCCCGCTGGGGAGATGTGATCTGTCGTGACGGAGTCGCCTAACTTAGCTAAAACTCTGGCACCGAGAATATTTGAGACAGGCTTCGGCTCGCGACTCATGTTCTCGAAGTAAGGAGGCCTGCGCACATAAGTGCTCTGCGGATCCCAATCAAATACGTCACCAGTCGGAGTTGGTAAATCCCTCCATGCGGTATCGCCTGCAAAGACGTCAGCGTATCTGCGGATGTACATGTCTGAGTCAATCGACTCAGACATGACTTTCTCGATATCAGCCTCGGTCGGCCAAATGTCTGCGAGATAGACGGGCGATCCCTGTGGGTCGAATCCAAGAGGCTCTTGAGTGATGTCAATATTCATCGTTCCTGCAAGAGCGTATGCAACCACCAGAGGTGGAGATGCTAGATAATTCATTTTAATATCGGGATTAATGCGACCCTCAAAATTCCTATTTCCGCTGAGAATCGCTGCAACCGCCAAGTCCCAGTCGTTAACGGCGGCCGACACTTCAGGGATAAGTGGCCCTGAGTTACCAATGCAGGTGGTACAGCCATAGCCCACGACATCAAAACCCAATTTATTCAAGTAGACATCTAATCCGGACCTTGAGTAATAGTCAGTGACAACTTTGGAGCCCGGAGCCAGAGTTGTTTTGACCCATGGTTTAGTTGATAGACCCTTCTCTACGGCGTTGCGCGCTAGTAGACCTGCACCCAGCATGACCGCGGGATTTGACGTGTTGGTGCACGATGTAATGGCTGCGATAGTTATCGCACCGTGAGTGAGTAAGCAGTCCTCCCCATTGAGCGAAATGACCGCCTCTTGTGCAGGTTTATCCGTGTACTCAAGGACATCTTTTTGGAAAGCTGCCTTGGCTTCGGAGAGGTTTATCCGATCTTGAGGTCGCTTGGGGCCCGCAATACTTGGTACGACCGTATTCATGTCTAGCTCGATTAATTCTGAGTATCTGGGCTCATGCGCGGGGTCATGCCATAAGCCTTGACGCTGTGAGTAAGCCCTTACAAGGTCAATTTGTTCTTCAGTGCGCCCAGTCAAACGAAGGTAATCGAGAGTGATGTCATCTATGGGGAAGATGGCCACCGTACTTCCATATTCAGGACTCATATTTCCAATAGTGGCTCGGTTCGCAAGGGACACATGACCGACTCCATCGCCATAAAACTCGACAAATTTCCCTACCACGCCATGTTGGCGAAGCATTTGCGTAATTGTGAGAACCAGATCTGTTGCCGTAGCTCCCGCGGGTAATGTGCCCGATAACTTAAATCCCACGACACGCGGAATGAGCATGGATACTGGCTGACCAAGCATTGCTGCTTCGGCTTCAATTCCACCAACTCCCCAACCGAGAACACCCAATCCATTCACCATGGTTGTGTGGGAATCAGTCCCCACCACAGTATCTGGATAGGCCTTTCCTCCACGAGCCATGACGACTCGAGCCAAGTTCTCAATATTTACCTGATGAACAATGCCCGTTCCAGGTGGAACTACTTTGAATTCCTCGAATGCGCCTTGACCCCAACGAAGGAACTGGTAGCGCTCTCTGTTTCTTTGATATTCGAGCTCAACATTTTTCTCGGCCGAATCTAGATGGCCAAAGAAATCTGC
>CAZVLV010000032.1:0-10593 GCA_964628015.1 uncultured Aquiluna sp.
GTGTTGCGCGCTTTGGCCAAGCGCACCGATGATCGTTATCCCAGTGCCAGTGATTTCCGAGCCGATGTCGAGCGTGCCATTGCCGGATCTCCCGTCACCGCCGCACTGCCCACCATTGTTTCCGACCAAACAACCATGATGTCTCCCCTTGATGCTTCCGGCGTGGCCACAGCAACTGCAGTTGGTACCACAAGAACCAAGTCGAAGAACAGTGGTGTGTTTTGGGTTCTGAGTTTGATTGCTGTTTCCGCCGCCATCATTGGTGCGGTCGCCATTGGTCGTTTCTTGATCGGAGGTGAAAGTGGCAGTGTGGTGACCGTTCCTAATCTGGATGGACTCACCATTGAACAGGCACAGGAGACTCTTGCAGAGTTCGAGTTGCGCCTCGGTGCCCAGACCCCTGAGATTTCAGAACGCCCGGTAGGAACCGTTATTGCGCAACAACCGGCCCCAGGCGAAGCAATTGAAACCGGACAAGCAGTAAATGTCACCATCTCCACCGGTCGTGAGCAATCCACTGTTCCTCAATTGGTGGGTCTGACATCCCTTGACGATGTTCGCATTGCTCTGTCTGATTTCGGTTTGGTGTTGGGAACAATTCTTGAAGAAGACTCCAATCAACCTGCAGGCTACGTACTCTCACAGGATCCAGGTGAAGGAACCCAACTACCTGCGGGAAGTGCGGTGAACATTGTTGTGTCATCGGGTCTTGTCGAGGTCCCTGATGTCACCGGTGCAACCGAAGCTCAAGCGCGCAGTGACCTTGCCCAAGCTGGATTTGTTGTGCAAATGGTGGAACAGGAATCTACTTCCGCGCCAGGAACAGTATTGGCTCAGTCGCCTCAGCCAGGCACGCAATTAGAGCGCGGTTCACTTGTCACCATCACTGTGTCCATTGCTGCACCGGAACCCACTATTGCGCCTACACCGACAGTTGAGCCAACGCCGACAGAAGTTCCCGTGCCGGAACCAACCGATGTTCCTCAGCCAGTGGAAACTGCAGCCCCATAAATTACAACGGGTTCAATATCTGCAAGGCGTTCACGTGCTTGCGGGAATCCGCAATCTTCTAACCAGTTGGCCAGCATTTCGTGGCCACCTTCGGTCAGCACAGACTCGGGGTGAAACTGCACACCTTCAATGGGTAGTTCACGGTGACGCACAGACATGATCACACCTGTTTCCGTGCTACCTGTTACTTCAAGCTCAGCAGGAACAGTGTCAGGGTTCAATGCAAGTGAGTGGTAACGAGTTGCGGTGAAATCCTGCGGCAACGTGCGCAGAACACCTTGTTGGGTGTGGTGCACCTGCGATGTTTTTCCGTGAAGGAGTTCCGGTGCCCGGTGGATCTCGCCACCGAAGGCTTCAGCAATTACCTGGTGACCTAAACACACACCAAATATGGGAACCTGACCATTGGTTTCCTTGACGACATCAAGGCACACTCCCGCCGTTTGTGGCGTTCCGGGCCCGGGTGAAATCAAGACACCGTCGTAGGTGAGGCATTCAGATACCGTGACTTCATCATTACGTTTTACCGTGACCTGCGCACCCAATTGCGCCAAGTACTGCACCAGGTTGAATACAAAGGAGTCGTAGTTGTCGATGACCAGGATCCGAGGCGCCGCTTCGGCACCAATGTGGGTACCTGAGTCGGTACTGGTTCCTGTGCCACTTTCACTGTCTCCCATGCTCACATTGTGGAGTATGGCAGGCTAGGGTCTATAACGGAGTGGCTCGCTCACACGGGTCGACCTCCACACAGAGGTACAAGCAGTCCGAAAACTGAGGGAGTTCACGGTGCCAGAGTCCAAGCGTCGCAAGAAGGATGCATTCACGCCACCCCCCACCAAAGGTGAGCGCAAAGTCGCCCGAATTGGTTCGCCCAGCTGGCTCGCCCCCACCATGGTGGCCTGTTTCATTATTGGTCTGGCCTATCTCGTGGTGTTTTATATTGCCGGACCCGATGTCCCCTTCATGAATTCCGTGGGCGGCAGCCTCAACGCCCTGGTGAATGTGGGAATCGGCTTTGCCTTCATCATGGTGGGTTTCGCACTCGCCACGAAATGGAAATAGACGCACCAGTCGTCACATCAGGCACTTATTAACCCAGCAGTCACCGGGGTATCCCTCCAAATTGTGGATAATCATGGGGGCTGTCCACAGAGTTATCCCCACGTGTGGAGAACTACATCTGTGTAGTTTGAAGGAGTAGATGACCAATGAGCACGGAATCCGCTACCGGGGTAATCAGCACCTGGCCCGGTCTACTTCACCGAGTTCGCTGGTCAGAGGTGGATCCACAGAGCATTGTCTTTAACTCCCGTTACCTCGAGTTCTTTGATGCCGCCATGACCGAGTACTACCGAGTAATCGGCTACCCACCCATGGAAATTGGGTCCACCGACTTCGATCCCGTGGTGGTGAAAGCCGAAATCAACTATCGAAGTTCGGCTGTCATGGATGATCTCCTGCGGATCACCGTTGCCTGCACCCGCATGGGCACCAGCAGTCTGGATCTTGGGTTTGAAATATTCCGTGATGCCACCAGTGAACTTCTGGTCACAGCCACGATCACCTATGTGAATGTGGATCAATCAACACGAAAGTCAACACCCATTCCTGCGGAGATCCGCTCCGCGATGGGTCATTAATTCACGCAGAATTAGATCAACTCGATGATGGTGGCATTCGCCATGCCGCCACCCTCGCACATGGTCTGTAAACCAAAGCGAATATTTTCGCGCTGCATGTGATGCAGCATGGTGGTCATGATCCTGGCACCGGATGCACCCAGTGGGTGGCCCAATGCAATCGCGCCGCCATTGGGGTTGGTGAGTGCGTGATCAGCACCAGTGTCTTTGAGCCACGCACCAAGAACAGATGCGAATGCTTCATTGACTTCAAAGGTTCCAATATCGCTGAGTGAAAGCCCTGATTTCTTTAGTGCTTTTTCTGTTGCCGGAATGGGGCCCGTCAACATGATCACCGGATTGACACCAGCCATGACATTGGTGTGAATTCGAGCAATGGGAGTGAGTCCTAATTCCTTTGCACGCTCACTTGTCATGATGAGAATTGCGGCAGAGCCGTCTGAGATTTGCGATGCATTGCCTGCGGTCACTACACCATCAGGGTTAAATGCGGGCTTGAGTGCACCGAGTGATTCCACGGTTGTTCCTGGGCGTATTCCTTGATCAGAATCAACTCCGTCAATCGCGGTGATCTCCGCTTCAAACAAGCCGGCATCATTAGCTGCTGCGGCGCGTTGCTGGGAGATTGCGGCGAGTTCATCTAGATGATGTCGTGACAAGTTCCACTGCTCAGCGATCATTTCGGCGCTGATTCCTTGATGCACCAACTCGGGGTAACGCTTGATCATCTCAGGACTAAATGGCCCAGCACCGCCGGCCATGTTCGACAACATGGGCACATGTGACATGGATTCCACACCGCCGGCAATCACGACATCTGCGTTTCCACTGATTACTGATGCAGCGGCAAATGCAAGTGCCTGCTGACTTGATCCGCACTGGCGATCCACGGTGACACCGGGAACTGACTCGGGGAAACCCGCAGCGAGCACCGAGTTGCGGGCAATGTTCGCACTCTGTTCACCGACTTGGCCCACACATCCCCAGATGACATCGTCCACGTGCACGGGATCTAATCCGGCGCGCTCCACGAGTGCTCGAAGGGTGTGACCGGAGAGGTCACCTGGGTGAATACCGCTGAGGGCACCTTTTTCTGGTTTCCCAATTCCCACGGGGGTGCGGACAGCTTGGACAATGACGGCATCTCTCATGCCGTAAGTATTGCCTATTGCTCAGGCGATGACACCTGTGACGGGTGCAAAGAAATCTTGGATTTGCGCGGTGCGCAGAAGTGTCAGCCCGATCAGTAAAACAGTGAACCCAATGATTCCGGAAACCTGCACAGCAACCCGGATGCGCTTGGGTGGGAACACCATGATGGCGGCCACCAGGGCACCTGCCACCAATCCGCCAAGGTGAGCGCGCCAATCCACCGATGGTGAAATGAAGCCGATCACCACGTTAATGCCGAGAAGCACAAGTACTTGGGTGATGTCGTATTTCAGGCGCCTTCCAGCCACCACAAGTGCGCCCATGAGTCCAAAGATCGCGCCAGATGCCCCGACCGACACCGTGTTCATGTCGGAGAACCAATAGGAGGCTACCGACCCACCGAGGGCGGCAAGAATATAAAGAATCAAGAAGCGTGCGTGACCCAGAATTCTTTCCAGTGTTGGTCCTAGGAAGAACAGGACATACATGTTGAAAGCAATGTGAATGAATGATCCATGTAGGAATGCGCTGGTGAACAGGCGCCACCATTCACCATTCATTGCTATGCCAATGGGCCACATGCCGTAATCAACGGCAAGTGAATCCACCCCTTGGAGAAATTGCAGGGCGAAGATCGCCACGTTGATGGCAATGAGCGTGTACGTGACGCGAGGGGTACTAATCACGCTGCCGCCCGCGACTGTTTTAGCCGCGGGCACACTGCCCGTGTTTGCACATTCAGGACACCTGAAACCCACCGGGGCTGTGATCATGCATTCCGTGCAGATTGGTCGATCGCACCGTGAGCAACTAATGCGTGTTTCACGATCCGGATGCCGATAGCAGTGGGGAACGCTAGGGGTGGGTACCTCAGGATCCACGAACTGTTTCGCTTATTTCTTTAGTTGCGAACAATGTCAATTGACTGAATCACAACATCAGACTTGGGGCGATCCTGTGCACCTGTCTCCACCGCGGCAATTGCGTCAACAACATCGCGTGATGGCTGATCAGCAACTTCACCGAAAATGGTGTGCTTGAAGTTCAACCACGTTGTTGGTGCAACGGTGATAAAGAACTGTGAACCGTTGGTGTTGGGGCCGGCATTGGCCATTGCCAGGATGTAGGGCTTGTCGAATGTGAGTTCGGGGTGTGGTTCATCTTTGAATTTGTAGCCTGGGCCACCTGTTCCTGTGCCCAATGGGTCGCCGCCTTGAATCATGAAACCAGGAATTACCCGGTGAAAAACAACGTCTTTGTACAAAGGGGCTGTGGACTTGGCCCGAACGCGTGGGTCGGTCCACTCAATGGTGCCCTCTGCGAGACCTACGAAGTTCTCTACGGTTTTAGGGGCCTGATCTGGAAAAAGATTAACGGTGATGTCGCCGAGGTTTGTGTGCAAAATCGCTTGAGTTGTCATGGGTGAATACTTTCATGTCACATGGTGACGTACTCGCGCGGGATATTGATATCCAGCACAGGAAGTCCCACCTCAGAACATGCTTCCACAAGTCGTTGATCCAAAGTGATCATGGCCGAAGCATTGGCTGCGAGCGCTGTTGCAAGGTGCAGTGCATCGAGGCTGCGTAAATGCTGTGGAGGAGTGTGGCCAGCTGCCCGAAAAATAGCGGGGGTGATCTCAACGATATCTATGCCGTGCAAAACTGTTGACACGTCAGATTGATCGATATCCAACCGTGTGGCTGCGCGACGCATTTCCGTTTCAATGAGGCGCCCTGAAATCACATAATGGTGATCAGCCTTGAGGTCTTGTAGGTACTCCTGAACCTTTGGTGTGGATTCCTCAACCCGAATCAGAGGAATGGCAGCGGATGCATCAAGGTACACAATCATCCTTCACCACGCAGGCTCTCGAGAACCTCAGTATTGGATTCCAAGTCCGGCCGCTCCTGGGGCGTAAGGGATGTGAAAGAGAAGTGTGGATCTGACCGAGTGACGGTCAGTCCCGGGAACGGATCATGAGACATTGGACCGATGGTTGCGACATCGAGTCCGTTATTGGTGATGACAAATGACTCGCCCTGCTCCACGGCCTTGAGAATCCGGCCGCTTTCATTGCGCAAGGTGCGGTGACTAATTCGCTCGATCGTCATATTGGCACCGTAGCACGGTGTAGCACACGCGTCTAGGGATGAATTCCCCGGTCATACTTGTGGAGCTTAGGAGACTCGAACTCCTGACATCTGCCTTGCAAAGGCAGCGCTCTACCAACTGAGCTAAAGCCCCGGGTGGGTTATTGCAACCTGCGGAATAGTAGCCGAGGGGTTACCGCAGGTCTTGGTCGGCTCCGATTTCTGACCAGAGGTCGTCATCGTTGTTGTTGGCGGTCACCTGGCGGTACACCAGGTAGCCGATTCCGGCGAGCGCTACAAGCAAGAGAAGTTTCTTCATGTTCTGAAGATACCGCCTTTCAGAAACTGATTCACCGGGTGGTGAGACGGTGGGCCCAGATGGACTTGAACCATCGACCTCTTCCTTATCAGGGAAGCGCTCTAACCAAGCTGAGCTATGGGCCCGAATTAGCAGACTGAGCCTACACAGCCTCGGTTAAACACCCTCACTGAGGACCACTTCACCTCCCTTGGCGCGGGTTCAGGTCACAGGTGACAGAGAGTTACTCGTCGTCCAGATCGGTGAGGTCGTCGAGGAAAACTGGTGAGGTGGGGTCACGCTCGAGTTCTGGTTCTTCTTCGTTCTCAAAGTATTCCGGGGTCATGTCATTCATGGGTCTCACATTAAAGCCGACTGGGAATTTGTTTACCCTTTCTTAGGTGACATTTCGATGAACAAACTCGTGGTGACTAGTTAGACATCTTCACTGAGGACGACTTCGACTCCCCCTGTGATGCCGACGGTGAGGTTATACATGATCGTGAAGAGACCTGCGAGAGCGGACACTAAGACAATCTCGACTGAAGCCACAATCAAGGTGGCACCAATGACCTGACCGAAGCCGAGAGTGGTGACAAGGTCAAGGCCACTGGTTCCGCCGACAACATCGGTCACAGTTCCAGAGAGAGACACAATGACACCGGTGCGATCCAGAACAAACCACACCACCGACACCGCAACAACAAGAACTATTGCAATGGCCAGTGAGAGCAGGAACGCAGCCTTTGTTACCGACCAGGGATCAAACCTGGTGACATAAAGGCGTGCGCGCCGGCTGCTCATTCACTTACTTCCGTTGCGGGAAACTCGGTCTCTACTGCAATTACTTCATCGGTTGCTGTTTCTACTTGATCCACTTGGTCTTCTTGATCGTCTTCGTCGACTTCACCACCACGAGCCACGGCAACAACACTGGTGTCTTCGCCAAGGCGCATCATGCGCACACCCATGGTGTCGCGACCTGAAGCCCTGATTTCATCCACCTTGGTGCGAATCACCACTCCATTAGATGCAATGGCAAATATTTGGTCAGTGTCGGAGCACACCATGGCACCAACAAGGTGACCGCGTTCCTCCGGCAACTTCATGGCGCGCACACCTGTGCCACCACGACCTTTTGGTTGCCACTCGTCAATGCTGGTGCGTTTGCCGAAGCCACCATCGGTGATCGTGACGACATAGGTATTCGGTGTTGCGACATCCATGGACAACAAAGAATCGCCTTCTTTGAAACGCATGCCGATAACACCACCGGTTGCTCGACCTGTTGGCCGCAGGCTTGAATTGGCTGCACTGAATCGAGCTGAACGACCCTTCTTGGACACCAGGAGCAGGTCGTTTTCCTCAGAAACAAGGCGGGCACCAATCAAATGATCACCTTCATGCAAGTTGATCGCAATGATGCCACCCTGACGGTTTGTGTCATATTCACTCAACTTGGTTTTCTTGACCAAACCAGCCTCAGTTGCCAACACTAAATAGTCACTGGCTTCATAATCCGGAATCGCAAGAACCTGAGCAATTGTTTCATCGGGTTGGAACGCGAGAAGGTTCGCAACGTGTTGACCGCGGGCATCGCGACCGGCCTCAGGGAGTTGATACGCCTTGGCCCGATACACCCGACCAAGATTCGTGAAGAACAGAATCCAGTGATGGGTGGTGGTCACGAACATGTGGTCCACAACATCGTCTTGCCGCAGCGCCGCGCCCTTGACACCACGACCACCGCGACGTTGCGCCCGGTACAAATCACTCTTGGTGCGCTTGGCATAGCCACCCGAAGTGATCGTTACGACAACATCTTCTTCAGCAATGAGATCCTCGTCGGTGACATCGCCGTCCCAGGCAACAAAATCTGAACGGCGGTCATCGCCGAATTTGTCAGAGATCTCCGTGAGTTCATCGCTCACAATCTGCCGTTGACGTGCGTCATTAGAAAGGATGTCATTGAAGTCAGCGATCTTTTGCATCAGATCTTCGAATTCATCGATAATCTTTTGACGCTCAAGGGCAGCCAACCTGCGTAACTGCATGTCAAGAATTGCAGTTGCTTGAATTTCATCAATTTCCAGCAGATTCATCAAGCCTGAGCGGGCATCTTCGACCGTGGCACTTGACCTAATCAACGTAATGACTTCGTCGAGGGCATCTAGTGCTTTGAGATAACCACGAAGAATATGTGCGCGTTCTTCTGCTTTGCGTAATCGATATGTGGTGCGACGTTGAATCACTTCAATCTGGTGGGTGACCCAGTGTGACAGGAATGCTTCAAGACTGAGTGTGCGTGGCACACCATCGACGAGAGCCAACATGTTGGCACCGAAGTTGTCTTGAAGTTGGGTGTGCTTGTACAACTGGTTCAACACAACCTGAGCAACAGCATCGCGTTTGAGTTCAATAATCAAACGCATGCCGGTGCGCGAGGATGAGTCATCGCGAACATCAGAGATGCCCGTGAGTTTTCCGTCACCCACTAATTCAGCAATGCGAAGTAAGAGGTTGTCTGGATTGACTTGGTAAGGGAGCTCGGTCACCACCAGGATTTGACGGCCACGTTTATCTTCCTCAACGGTGACCACCGCACGCATGGTGATGGAACCACGGCCGGTGCGCTGAGCATCTTCGATTCCTTTGCGCCCAACAATCAATGCACCTGTGGGGAAATCTGGTCCTTTGACCAGTTCCATCATGGCGGTTTGGCGTTCTTCTGATGATGACTCAGGGTTGGCCAATAACCACTGGGCTGCGGCAGCAATCTCCCGCAGATTATGTGGCGGAATATTGGTGGCCATGCCTACGGCAATCCCCGAAGCACCGTTCACCAACAGATTGGGGAACCTGCTGGGTAACACAGATGGTTCTAGTGTGCGACCGTCGTAGTTGGGTTGGAAATCAACGGTGTCTTCGTCGATGTCGCGAACCATTTCCATGGCAAGGGCAGCCATGCGGCACTCGGTGTACCGCTGAGCAGCGGGGGGATCATTACCGGGGGAACCGAAGTTACCTTGACCTTGAACTAATGGGTAGCGCAATGACCATGGTTGGGCCAGGCGGACAAGTGCGTCATAGATGGCACTGTCACCGTGCGGGTGGTAGTTACCCATGACATCGCCGACAACGCGAGCACTCTTGGAGAAGTTGCGATCAGGGCGGTAACCACCGTCGTACATTGCATAAATGACGCGGCGATGCACAGGCTTGAGGCCATCGCGGACATCGGGGAGGGCGCGGGAAACAATGACCGACATTGAGTAGTCAAGGTAGGAACGCTGCATTTCGGTTTGCAGGTCCACCGGTTCAATCCGGCCGTGACTACTTACTACTTCGACTTCAATGTCATCTGACACGTATATCTCCGTTTATTTGTGAGTGGTGATTGTCTGGAAAACCTTTAAATGTCCAAGAAGCGAACATCGCGCGCATTTTGTTGAATGAAGTTACGGCGTGACTCCACGTCTTCGCCCATGAGAACACTGAACATTTCGTCAGCTTGGGCTGCGTCGTCGAGGGTGACCTGCAAAAGAACACGATCGGCGGGATTCATGGTGGTTTCCCACAATTCATCTGCATTCATTTCGCCAAGACCTTTGTACCGTTGGAGTGCTTCGTCTTTGGGGAGTCGACGACCAGCAGCAATTCCCGCTTCAATGAGCAGGTCTTTTTCACGCTCGGTATAGGCAAAGTCTGCGGTGTCACGTGACCACTTGATCTTGTACAACGGTGGTTGAGCCAAATACACGTGACCTTGTTCCACCAATGGGCGCATGAACCTAAAGAGCAGTGTCAATAGGAGGGTGCGGATGTGTTGTCCGTCAACATCGGCGTCAGCCATGAGAACAACTTTGTGATACCGGAGGCGGTTGAGATCGAATTCCTCTTGCACGCCGGTGCCGAAAGCCGAAATCAAAGCTTGGACTTCATTGTTTTGTAGCACCTTGTCAATGCGTGCCTTCTCCACGTTGAGGATTTTTCCTCGGATGGGAAGGATTGCTTGGGTGCGGGGATCACGGCCTTGGCGCGCTGAACCACCAGCGCTGTCACCCTCGACAATGAACACTTCACATTCTTCAGGTTCACGACTAGAGCAGTCGATCAACTTTCCTGGCATGCCAGCGCCACCGAGTAAACCTTTACGGTTACGCGCCAGGTCACGAGCTTTACGAGCAGCAATGCGAGCCGTTGCAGCGTTCACCGACTTACGGGCAATCTCTTTGCCTTCAGCAGGGTTTTGTTCAAACCACGCACCCAGTTGGTCATTCACTAACTTTTGTACAAAGGTTTTCATTTCCGTGTTACCGAGTTTTGTTTTTGTTTGACCTTCGAACTGTGGTTCGGAAAGTTTCACACTCACAATTGCGGTGAGGCCTTCACGGAT
>CAZVLV010000033.1:0-323 GCA_964628015.1 uncultured Aquiluna sp.
TCTCCAGGTGGCGGCGTTTTCTCCCGCACAGCCAAATCAAGTGCTATCACCCCGGAAATGCGAGATGCACTCAGTATTGACACTGAGGCTGTGACATGTACACCAGATCAACTGATTACAGCAATTTTGCGCGCGCCTGCCCAGCTTCTGTGGAATGGCGGTATTGGAACGTATGTCAAAGCAAGTACGGAAACAAGTATTGATGTAGGTGACAAGGCTAATGACGCGATCAGAATAAACGGGTCAGATCTTCGGGTGCAAGTTGTTGGCGAAGGCGGCAATCTTGGGTTCTCTCAACTTGGCCGAGTTGAAGCAGCACGTCG
>CAZVLV010000033.1:333-8564 GCA_964628015.1 uncultured Aquiluna sp.
GGTGTGGATACTTCGGACCACGAAGTCAATATAAAAATTCTTCTAGCCCCGGTGGTGGCGAGTGGCACAATCACACTAGAACAGCGCGACCAACTGCTCCGTGACATGACTGAGTCTGTCAGTGAACTGGTACTGCGCGACAACTTTGACCAAAACGTATTACTTTCCAATGCTCGAGCCGGAGCGATTCGGTTGCTCAATGTGCATCAACGCATGATTAAGGATCTTGAGCGGCAAGGGATTCTTAACCGAGCACTTGAATATTTACCTGATGACGAAGAGTTTGCCACGAGAAAAGCGGCTTCCCAAGGATTAACATCACCCGAATTGGCGGTTCTTTTGGCCTACGCCAAGATCGATGTCACTCGCAGTCTTAATGAGTCGGAACTTGGCTTGGATTCTTGGTGCGATCACATTGTTGAAGAGTATTTCCCGCCGCTTATGGTGCAGCATTACAGATCGGAGGTCATCCATCACCCATTGCGCTCGGCGATTGCACACACTGTTATTGCGAATCAACTTATCAACGTGGGCGGGATCACGTTCGTGTATAGAGCGGTGGAAGAAACTGGAGCAAGTACGGTGGAGGTGGTGAAGGCCGCGTTAGCTGCAATGAAAATTTTCGCTATTGACTCAACATGGAATTGGATTAACACTCTGCCCCCCACGGTTCCTGCTAAAGCAAGGACAGCGCTTCACCTCGAAGTAAGACGATTACTCGATCGTGCAGTTCGTTGGTTCCTGCAAAATCGAGGCTCAGGAATTGATATTGCGACTGAAGTTGCCATATACGAATCCACGGTGAATGAATATGCAGCAGGGGTGTCGGGTGCATTAAAGGGGCAGGAGTCCGAGCGATTCCTGCGAATGACTCAACGGTTTGTGGATGCTGGGGCTCCAGAGGATCTTGCTCGGCGTGCAGCAGGTGGCTTAGATGTCTTTAGCTTGTTAGACATCACGGAGATCGCGCGCAAAACTGAGATTCCCATAGCGGAAGTAATCGAGCTTTATTTCACGCTATCGGAAAGATTTGATATCGATCGACTGTTAGTGCGTATAACTGAATTACCGCGAGGGGATCGGTGGACTGCGTTGGCTCGACAGGCCATGCGTACCGATCTCTACGCGGTCATTGCGGAACTCACATTGCGGGTGGGGGAGTCAACGAACCCGGGAACGGCAGCCGCGCGCACCCATCAGTGGGAATCGAGCCGTATTGAGGGAATTGCCAGAACGCGTTCTACTCTCGATGAAATATTGGACACCGATGATACTGAACTCGCTACGATTTCTGTTGCTCTCAGAGTACTCCGCAATCTCGTAGCGCAGGCAGGTTAAGTACATGAATACCAGGTATAGCCGTCATTTACGCATCCCGGAGGTGGGTGAACGCGGTCAACGGATGATTGCCGAGTCACGAGTTCTTGTAGTGGGTAGCGGAGGTCTCGGTTCCCCAGCATTGATGTACCTGGCTGCTGCAGGAGTAGGTCGTGTAGGAATTGTGGATCACGATCTTGTGGACCTCAGCAATCTTCAGCGCCAAGTGATCTTCGATGAAGTTTCGGTGGGCACATCAAAAACTGACGTTGCTGCCCAGAGGATACGGGACTTGAATTCAACAATCGAAGTTCGTGCTTATGACACTCTTCTCACTAGTGATAATGCGCTGGACATACTCTCTGATTTCGATGTCGTCATCGATGCAACAGATAATTTTGCCACTCGTTATTTAATCAATGACTCGTGTGTGCTGTTGGGAATCCCATATGTGTGGGGATCAATTTTACGATTTGATGGACAGATTTCAGTTTTCGGTCACCTCAATGGCCCGTGCTATCGCTGTGTATTTCCTGAACCGCCTCAGCCGGGTACTGTGCCGAGTTGTGCGGACGCAGGAGTGCTGGGAGCCATCTGCGGGGTGATTGGCTCCATGCAGGCAACCACTGCACTGACTCTCATTATGGGAATGCCCACGCCACTTGCAGGGTCAATCGGGGTTTTTAATGCACGAGAAATGTCTTTTGACAAGGTGCCTGTTCAGCGAAATCTCGAATGCGCAGTTTGCGGCCACTCGCCAACGGTTACCGAACTCATTGACTATCCCCTGTGGTGTTCGGCGAGCGACCTATCTTTGCCGCGACGTGAACTCCAGCAATTACTTCTGGAGCGCGAGGCCGGACAGACAGATTTTGTGCTTGTTGACATTCGCGAGCCCAGCGAGACCAGCATGGGAATGATTCCTGGAGCTATTCATGTGCCACTATCCGAGCTGGAGACTGCTGATCAACTTGGTGACTATATTCGGCAATTGTGCGGAGATAGTGACATTATTTTTTATTGTGCATCGGGGTATCGATCTGCACGTGTGCTCCGAGCGCTGACCGACGAAGGGATGCACAATGTGCGGCATTACCCGGGTGGGTTTAGTGAGTGGAATGCTACTCAGGCTGGGCAGGACTAAAGAGCATTCTTTTTGGTGAGGTAGTTAAAGGCCCAATACCCCGGAATTGTGGGTAACCAGAAGGTGACCAAGCGATAAAGCAGAACCGCTGACACGGCAAGTCCCGCATCCAGGCCCGCTGCGGTCAGGCCCGCAGCCAGCGCCGCTTCGACCGCGCCAAGTCCACCAGGTGTAGGAGCTGCTTGTCCGATAGTGGCTCCCGCCAAGTACACGACTGCGACCACGGCAATGCTCAGGCTCCCGCCAAATGCCTCGACACAAGCGAAGAGAACGCCGACATATGCGAGATTCAGAATCAGAATTCCGCCGACACCTTCCAGAAGTTTTCCGGGGCGCTGGGCGACTGTGACTAATCGCGGGATTACTTCCTTAATGAGTGGACCAATTCGTCGAGTGATCTCCCTGCGCACATAGGGCACAGCCAGGAGTGCAAGCAAGAGAACCGCGACAGCGGCTACACCGATCACTGCCCACATGGGCGGATTGAAAGTGAGATCAGCCTGAGTTCCTGCTGCAATACCGAATGCCGTGAGTAGCCCGATATGTGTGACAAAAGCAGCAACCTGCGAAACCCCTACGCTTGCGGCTGCTAAGGCTGGGTGCAAGCCGGCCTTCTGTAGATACCTCACGTTTATGGCAATGGCACCCAATGTTGGAGGGGAGACAAGTGTCGCAAAATCGCCCGCAACTTGGGCAAGGAGTGTGCGGATAAAGGACAGCTTCTCCGGCACGAAACCAGAAAGAGACCAGGTTGCGCCCGCATAGGTGATCAAACTCAGGAGGAGGGCGACCAGGATCCACCACCAGTTGGCAGTGGTGAATAACGTTGCGAGATCAACCGAGGTCAACTGGGAAAGCAAGACATAGCCGGCTATGGAGCCAACAATGATCATGATGAGT
This sequence comes from uncultured Aquiluna sp., assembly GCA_964628015.1. Taxonomy (GTDB): domain Bacteria; phylum Actinomycetota; class Actinomycetes; order S36-B12; family S36-B12; genus UBA4592. Next base: position 3,695 of record CAZVLV010000033.1, read on the forward strand.
GTGCGCGGTTTAACCCTTTGAATTTGAATTGGCTCGGTGTCGGCATCAGGACGCATTTCCACGATTGCATCCCGCAGGGAAACAATCATGCCTTTGTGTTTGCGCAATTCCTTTCGAGTCGTGGGAGATAGTGCAACCGGCTGCAGTGCTGGCAATGCGCGAGCCAAACCTGCACTCCCCAAAACCCTTCTACCAGAATCCACTGCACGTTCAATGGATGTCACCATGGCCAGAGTGCAGAGCAATTCCGCAAGATCGAGCCTTTGTGCAACATCGCTCACGGCAATTGCACCTTGATCCATTCCGAGGAGATACACGTGATCATCCTCGGAACGCAATAAATGACGTGCAGATAGTGCTCGATGACTCATTTGGTGTTCGTGCAGAGTGCGAAGCGCTCGCCATGCTGAATCAAGATCTCGATCCGTGAGATCATCGAGTTGATCAAAAGTTCTGCCTGGAATTTGCTGATAGGCAAGCGCACATGAGTCTGGTCCGACTTCAGTGGTGAGCAGTAATCGAGGTACTGGCGTTCCAGCATTTTCTGCGGCGTAGGCAATGAGTGCTGCCTGATCCACCGCCCGGCGCATATTAAATGCTCCCTTGCCGGGTTCATCGCGTAATCGAAGACTTGTCCAGAGTGCATTCACCAGACCCGCACCTTCAAGATCCCGGTCAAGAACAGTGACTCGCAAGGTATCGCCAGTGCGGGTTGTTGCGAGATAGCGACGACCCCGCTTGGTCATGTCGGTGAATTGAAGTTCGGTGATGGGATAGCCACCCCGAGAAAGGGCTAATGCCACTTCATCGCCTCGAGGGCGAGTCGTTGATGTTCCGAGTGCATAGCGCGTCAGCAGGCCAACGGCCCATCCGGTGGTGATGGAAAGCCCGATACCGGCCAACGCAATACCCGCACTCAGGACTGTTACCAAAATAAGCGAGACAACAACAACAACGGCAATGACATTCCACGGCCTGCGCCCCATAAGGCGAGTAACCGTCATGAAGGCAATCACGCCACCGAGAATGGGTGCAGTTGCACCACTTGCGGCACTTGTTGAACCGGCAAGTGCCACTAAAAGACGGGTGTTATCTAAGCTGCCAATAAATGCCGCGATGACGAAGAGAATTGTGATCGCGAGAAGTAGCGCTAGCAGTGCGTCAAAGAGTTGTCGAAATCTGCGACGAATAATCAAATTGATAGAGCCGGCTATAGGTAAACCCAAAGTGCCGATACCACCGACAACGTTGAGCACCAAAATGACTATCGACGGCAACATGGCGACGCCGGATCCAATATCGGTATCAAGGCCAGCCGTGGTGCTCGTGGCGAACCAGCCAAGTGCGATGGTGCCGCCTGCGAGGGCAACGGCAACCACAAACCTAACGAGGTCTAGCGGTCGACGAATTCGTTTTCTGACTTCACCGTCATCGATAACCACGGGCGCGGGGGTGGCGGGAGCAGGTTTCTCAGGACTCGAATAATCCGGACTCGAAAAATCGGGAATCGAATTATCGGAGGCCGAATTATCGGATTCTGGAGGAGCCAGTAAATCCGACATGACGGGGATCGGCCCTGCCAGTGTGCGCTCCATGACAATCTGGTCGGGGCTCCCGTCATCCACCAGATTGTCACGATCAACCCGACTCCCATCGCCGCCAGATGGCGATTCGGGGGTAGGCGCGGGGGTCACAGGGTGATGTTGTCACATCGAGGTGGTATTCATGCACCATGCGGTGGGAACTGGACTGGAGTGGTCGAGAGTCGTGGGCCTTTACCGGCGAATTCATCCCCGACCCCGCCCAACTCTCGGTTATCGAACACCGTGCCGGATCCTTGGCAATTCTCGGTGCAGGCGGTTCAGGGAAGACCCGAACTCTCATTCACGCGGTTGCCAGCCGAATGCAGGCCGGGATTGATCCATCAACGATTCTGGTCCTTACTTTTGGTAAGCGCGCCGTGCGGGAGTTTCGCGAGGGCCTCGCGGCAATCACCGACACGGCTGTGCTGCCAACAATAGGTACATTCCATTCATTGGCGTATTCACTCGTGTCGAATGCCACCGGAGCAACTTCGGGGCTGGCTGTTCTTTCTGGTGCTGAAGAAGACGCAAGGATCATTGAAATAATTCGCGGTTTGCTTGAGGATTCCAGTCACGACTGGCCTCCCGCGATTGCAGCCGCCGCGGAAACTCGAAGTTTCGCCCGAGAAATGCGAGCGGTCATTGCTCGACTTAAAGATCTTCGTCTCACGGGAGAAGACTTGGTCCAACTAGGTATTCAAGAGAATCGACCAGAGTGGGTTGTTGCTGGGAAAATTGCCACCAATGAAGCCGAGGTCATGCACCTTCAAGGGACCGTCGACTACTCCGAATTATTGATTCAGGCTGCTTCCGAGGTTGCAGATTCTCCTCCACTTCGCTCACTTACTCATCTGATCATTGATGAGTACCAAGAAATCAGCCCATTACAACATGAATTAGTTCAAGAGATATTTCATGTTGCCGGCCATGGTCGAGGTATCACGGAACTTCTGGTAGCAGCTAATCCCAATGAAAGCATCTTCACCTTCCGAGGAGCGCAAACTCGTTACCTAGATCAATTTGCTTCCGATTTTCCACCCGCCGATTCTGTCTATCTCACCTCAATGTGGCGTAGTGGAGTGCAGGTCGCTCGCGCTGCAGAAAGTGTTTTCCCCGATGGCGCGGCCATTCCTTATCAACATTTTCCCGCACAGTCAGTGTCTGATCGAGTTGTCGTTCACAGATATGGCAGTCGTAATGCTCGTGCGGCATTTATTGCCCAAGAAATTCGCACCGCGCACGTTGAACAGCAGGTTCCCTGGCGGTCCATGGTGGTCATTGGGCGGGCTACATCTGATCTTCCCAGCATTATTCGAGCACTTTCTCGAGCCAATGTTCCGGTAGTGGTTGGCTCTGATGACATTCCACTTGTTGAGGAACCTGCGGTGGGCGTTCTCCTCACCTTGTTGTGGGCCGCGTTGGCTCCGGAGAACACGAGTGTCCACAGCGTGCATGACCTTCTATCGGGCCCCCTGTGTGGGCTCGATGCCAGCGATATCCGACGCTTGGGCCGAGCCCTTCGCGCTGCGGATCGAAACACTCCTTCCGCTCAATTGATCAGAGAATTGATCTTGCACGGTAATGACTCTGACTTCCCAGTAGAGCTGGCCGGTTCGGGTCACTCGATGAATTCGGGTCACTCGGATCTTGCGCTCCGAGTCACGCGACTGCAGGGTTTATTGCGCGAACTGCGTTCGGGAATTGCTCGCCAGGTTCCGGTGCCGGATTTATTGTGGTTGGCCTGGACCGGTGGCAAAAAGTATTCCCATGGCTGGCCGGATCGATTGCGGGAATCAGCATTGCACCATAGTGCGCAGGCGCACCATGACCTTGATGCCATCATGGCATTCTTTGATACTGCAGATCGATTCAGTTCACGCGGGCGAACCGGCTTGAGTAACTTTCTCTTGGCCCTCAAGGAACAAAAACTTCCAGCTGAACCTGTGGCCGCCCGTGGGCTTCGGGCAGATGCTGTGCAGGTCATGACCGTGCATCACAGTAAAGGTCAACAATGGGATCGAGTGTGGATCACTGGGCTTGAAGAAGGTATCTGGCCAAACCTGGTTGTTCGCGGAAGCATCTTGCATCCTGATGAAATCACTGCGACCGGTGCCGGTTCCGGCGCGAATCCGATTGCATTGCTTCGTGAAGAAAGGAACCTTTTTTATGTCGCCGCGACCAGAGCGCGGCAACAGGTCACTTTCACCTGTATCGATCAAGGAGAAGAAGGCGGAGATCAACCCAGCAGATTCGTTCACGATCTCCTCCGTATCGGTGTGCCAGACCAGGTTGTCGCGGGGTATCCACGATCTCGGTCCTCGTGGAGTGGGCTTGCAGCGGAGTTGCGCTCTGTTCTGGCCAATCCTGAATCATCCGTGTCCTTAAAGCAGGCGGCGGGTGAGTTGCTACACGACATGGGCCACTCCGTTGGACCTGACACATGGTGGGGGCTGCCCGAACTCACACGATCAACCCGACCCATTCGCCCCCGTGATCAGCCACTTCACATGTCGGGGAGTTCATTGGATTCCTTGATTACCTGTCCATTGAAGTGGTTTCTTGACAAAGAAGTGAAAGCGCAGGTTTCCCGAGGAGCTGCGACAGCCTTCGGAAGCATTGTGCATGCCGTCGCCGAGTATGTTGCCAAAGGCGAAGTCCCAGACAACATAGAAGCCATGCAGGCACTTATCAATAATTCGTGGCGCAACGTCGTTTATGAATCTCATTGGCAATCAGCCTCAGAACTTGCCCATGCCCGTGAAGCTGCATCCCGTTTTCTGCGTTACCACCACCAATCTGACCGCGCGTACCTCGAAGCTGAACAATTACTGACAACTGAAGTCCAGGTCACTACACCCTCCGGAGACACCGACACGATCAGTCTCACCGGATTCGTCGATCGAGTGGAGCGTGATCCGTCCGGCAGGCTTGTAGCGATTGATCTGAAGAACATGAAGACCGCCGTGCCAACAACCAAAATTCCGGAGCACGGTCAGTTGGGTGTTTATCAACTATTACTTCAGGATCGCCAGCCTGATGCAGTTACCGAAGACCACGCCGAAGAACACGCGACACCTGATCAGAGCATTGGTGCCGCACTGGTGCAATTAAGGGTCGAAGATAAAACGGGAATGCCGAAAATTCAGAGTCAGGCTGCCATAGATTTTGGGGAGTCGCCAAGTTGGATTGAACAGCGATTGGGCGAGGCTGCGGAAATTATTCGCAATGAAGAATTCATTCCGATTCCAGGTGAAGAATGTAGGTATTGCAGTTATCACAGTGTGTGT
>CAZVLV010000033.1:8574-10370 GCA_964628015.1 uncultured Aquiluna sp.
CCGGTGAAATCCGGCACCGTTTTCCAACCTCTCCAGCCATTAGATGACAATTCCAACGACCTTGACTTTGGTGACGCCCATGACTAGTCACAGTGATCTCACTCAAGAACAGTTAACTGAGGTCTTTGGATTTGCCCTCTCGGAGCAGCAGTGGAATGCCGTTTCCAGTGATTTGATCCCGTCAGTCATGATCGCAGGTGCAGGCTCGGGAAAAACAACCTCCATGTCAGCCCGCATTGCCTGGCTGGTCGGCAGTGGCTATGTCCTTCCGGAGAATATTTTGGGTTTGACCTTTACGACCAAAGCAACCGCTCAACTTCTAGAATCGGCGCGCTCGACAATCAATAACCTCTCTCGTACCTTTCCGGGATTGGTGCCTGAAGACTCGTCAGACCCCATAATTTCCACGTACAACTCAGTCGCCGCCGGTGTTGTACGCGAGTTCGGTTCACTTTTGGGCAGGGATTTCACCGGCGAAGTCCTGAGTGAGGGCGCGCGTTACCAGTATGCCTACCGGCTCGTGTGCTCGACCGATATTGATATGTCGGCAATACACGTGAACCCAGCATCGGTGACCTCATCCATGTTGACGCTTGATGGTGAACTGAGTGAGCTGGCAATTGAACCCAGTGAAATCCGCTCCCATGACGTCACGCTGCTGGATTACCTCAACTCCTTTAGCAAACACAATGACTCAACCCGCCGCATGATCGCAGCAACTGGGTCAAGGATCGCTTTAAGCCGTTTGGTTGATCAGTGGCGCGCACTCAAGGCAGAACGTGATCTCATTGAATTTTCCGATCAAGTACGCCTGGCGCGCGAAATTGTTCAGTCTTTTCCCGAAGTAGCCTCAACAATTCGTTCGCGATTCGCTGTTGCACTCCTGGACGAGTATCAAGATACCTCGATCAGCCAGCGGATTTTGTTGCAGGAAATTTTTGGTTCAGGCTTCCCGCTCACCGCGGTCGGAGATCCATGCCAAGCGATCTATGGGTGGCGCGGAGCGAGTGTGGCAAATATTAATGACTTCACAGAGCACTTTCCTTTGCTTGAGCTTTCTCCTTCGCCCGTGTTCAAGCTCACCAAAAACCGTCGATCAGGTATCAAGATTCTCGAGGCAGCCAACGTCATTTCTGAAACCCTCCGAATCGAACACCCCCATGTTGAAGTCCTAGACCCGGAACGTGATCATCCGGGTTTCTTGACGCTCGGACTATTCGATACAGCCGAACAAGAAGTCGAATGGATGGCAGATCGAATTGCCTCGCAACATGCGTCCTTAGGCGATTCCGAAGATATTGCAGTGTTGTCGCCCACCACTTCCTATCTGATTCGCATGCGGGATCTATTGCGAGCCAGGGGTGTGCCCGTGCAATTGCATAGCTCTGCCGATCTATTGGCTGAACCTATTGTTGTTGATCTGCAATCTCTCTTGACGGTGGTGCACGAACCAACTGCAAACCCGGAATTTCTTCGCTGGGCCACCGGCGTGCGTTTCCGTATCGGTGCTCGCGATATCGCCGCGCTGGGCCAACGTGCATCTGAACTGTCAGCGACATCGTCCCGCCGTCGCGCCGAGAACGTGGATCAAGCTTTAGCTGAAGCAGTCGATGGCATTGATTCAGTTGACATTAACTCAATTTCTGATGCTCTATTTGACCTAGGCGATAGGGATCAATATTCAGACGAGGCCTACCTGCGCTTTACCCGCATGGCGGAAATCATTCGCGAGTTGCGTTCGCTCACAGGTTTGCCGTTGGTTGAATTCATCGGTGCCGCCTGTCGACTCAGTGGTG
>CAZVLV010000034.1:0-7533 GCA_964628015.1 uncultured Aquiluna sp.
GAATCAGGTGGATTCGATGTTCTCGTCGGAAATCCACCGTGGGATGAACTTCATGTCAACGCAGACAAGTTTTGGGTTCGCCACTTTCCCGGCCACATGTCTTTGTCGGATGCGAAAAAAGAGGAAGCGAGAGAGTTCTACGCAAAGAGGCGACCAGACCTCTTGGCGGCTCTTGAATCAGAACAACAGTCTGCTGATGCCGTTCGAGTCGCTGTCAAAGCGGTTTGCCGAGCTTCGGACCTATATCAAGCATTCATGTGGCGTTATCTTCTGCTGCTTTCGCCTGTGGGGAGAATTGGGGTAGTTCTTCCACGAGGCGCAACTGTTGGAGCAAGCCTCGACACGTGGCGCTCCGAGGCGCTCGGTCAAGGTCGATTTGTTGAAATCATGCATTGCATCAATAAAGGGGGATGGCTCTTTGAATCTGTACATCAGCAGACTCAGGTCATTCTTCTCTCCTACGAGAAGTGCATTGAAGATACTTCCCAGTCTGCGGTGCGTACCCAAGGCATCGCCCGTTCGCGAGAGAGCCTGAGCCATCTGGCGACGGCGCAATCGCTCGCACTAACCGTGAACGAGCTGATGTCGATTTCGCCCAATCTTCTCGTGCCAGCAATTCCAAGGCCGGACCTAGTGGAGACGTTTCGCACGATGCGCTCTCACCCATCGTTGGGTGACCTCAAAGGAGGCCATGAGGTACGTATCGGATTCGATGGCATTGCGCGAGTCGCGCGCGAGGCCAAACGCACAACACAGAGTTCGAAGGGGGCGCTGCAAGTCGTGCAAGGCAAGCACATAAAACATTGGAAGTCAGTGACCAGTGATGAATGGATTCAGTTTTCGGGAGATGCTGCACTAAGAGACCGGCCCGGAATCGGTTTTCGAAAGTTGACGCGGAGTGATGATTCGCGTACCTTCATTTGTGCACCTTTTCCTTCTGGCACGTTTGTGAAGGAGACCGGTTATTGGTTGCTATCTGCGAAAGATGACTTCGTCTACGAGGTGTTTCTCCTGGGTGTGCTCTCAAGCCGAGTTTTTGATTGGTATTCCCGTTGTTTGGTCGACCGTCACATCTTGCCGAGTCTTGCTAAAGCCTTTCCTGTTCCTCTTTACAGACCAGAGAACCATGTCCATAGGGCGATTATCGCCCACACAAGAAAGTTGTTCTCAAGCCAAGGGTTCTCGCAGTACGGCTTCACAGGGGCCGGTGCTATCAACGAGAACATGGTTGCGGCTATCGATGGACTCGTGGCCAAGGCCTACGGTCTCGACGAACCCGCATTGAAAGGCATTCTGGAGACATTTCATCCGACATTTGACCTGTCGGGTTATCTCCCAGCAGCACTAGAGGGGTATCGGAGCGTGTCGGAATGAACCCAGAGCAGCAGAAGCCATTCCCACCAGTTTTCGCGACTAACCGACCGGCATCAGGGGAGACCGTCGCCGAGGAAGTGAACCGCATGATGAAGGGCTTGCGTGAGGAACTGGCTGTTCCTCCGAATCTGGCCCTTGCCACCGCCTACATAAACCCGCAAGGTTTTACGCTCATTGCTGACGAGGTTCAGCAGGCCCCCCGGGTTCGGTTACTTCTCGGGGCCGAGCCGGACGAACCATTGCAGCGTCGGCTCGCTTCGGGGGAGATTCCATCGTTTGAGACTGTTGCGGCCGATTACGAGGCCGGCCTGCGCAGGGAACGCGACCTGGTGGGCTTCGACGTTCAGTCCGACGCTGCGGCCCGGGCCTTAGTGGCTTGGCTCCGGTATGCGGAAGTGGGCGAACCGCCGAAGGTTGAGGTGCGCCGATTCACCAAGGGCTTTCTCCATGGCAAGGCATTCATTGCCGAACATCCCCGCCTGCCTGCAGTGTTGGCTGGCTCTTCAAATCTGACCCTCGCGGGTCTCTCGTGGAACCGGGAACTCAATCTCGGATACCCGTCAGGCGAATACACCGGTTTGGTCATCGACTGGTTCAATGAGTTGTGGAACGAGTCAGAGCCATACGACCTTGCAGGGCTCTATGAGGCTCGTTGGAGTCCTCACTCGCCGTGGATTGTGTTTCTCCGGATGCTTCACGAGCTTTACGGCAGTGGCAAACCGGTGGGAGACGAGCGCCTGGGTTTGAACGTGACCGAGTTCCAGCGTGATGGCATCGTCCGGTCGCTACGCATTCTTGATGAACTCGGCGGAGTTCTTGTCTGTGACGAAGTCGGACTCGGTAAGACTTTCATTGCTGGCGAGGTCAGCCGCGTTGAAGGACTCAACGTGGGGTCCCTTCCTCCGCAAGTACGACCTCATCTCGGCCCGCGTCGAGGTCGTCACATTCGATGACTTGCGCAACGGCACAAAACGCGAGGTGCAGAATCTCGACGACTATGCATTTGTCGTCATTGATGAAGCCCACAACCTCCGCAATGCAAACACATTGCGGGCCGAAGCAGTGATGCAGCTCTTGTGGGGGGAGTACCCCAAGAAGGTGATGCTGCTGACCGCGACCCCAGTGAACAACTCGCTGAAGGACCTTCAGACGCTCGTCGCGTACTTCGTGCGCAACGATGCCCAGTTTGCCGCCAGCGGTATTCCGAGCATCGCTGCCTACATCGGCCGCGCCCAGAAACAAGACCCCGAAACTCTCTCTCCTGAGCATCTGTTCGACTTGATGGACAAGGTGGCGGTTCGGCGCACCCGCCGCTTCATCAAGAAGGAATACGCCGGCGACATGATTATGGGAAACAATGGCCAGCTCATACCCATCGAGTTCCCGACGCCGTCGGTGAAGCGCCTGAGCTATGACCTTGACCTCGATTCAGGCGGCATCGTCGGGAAAGTCGTTCACGCCCTGAAGGTGTCCGACGACGAGGAACTTGTCATTCGCCAAGGAGCCCATCGCGACCCGTCGCGTCTGTCACTCGCCCGGTACGCACCGAGTGTGTACACACTCGGAAACGACATTGATGCTCTGCAAATCACCAACGTCGGTCTTCTGCGTTCCGGACTGCTGAAACGTCTCGAGTCGTCCACAGCGGCCCTGGTTGCGACGCTGACACGACTCGTGGCCTCGCATGACGCGTTCATTGCCGGGCTCGATGCCGGCTATGTGATGACGGGAGACGCACTGCGGGAGTATGTGAACAGTGAGTTCGACGACCTCGATGAGTTCCTCGAAGGTTTCGATGACCCCACTGGAGAGCAGGTTCAGCCCGCTGCGGAATTCGACATTCCGGCACTTCGCCGAGATGTGGAACTTGACCTGGAATTGCTTGAGGAGCTCTTGGAACTTGCTGAGAAGCGACTGGAGCAAGGACCAGACGCAAAGACTGAGGAGCTTCTCGCTCACCTGGATGCCATAGCGGCAGAGGCCCAGCGGCCGAGTCCTCGCGGTCTTTCGTCGAGTGACCGCCGGAAAGTCATCATCTTCACCACGTTCACCGACACCGCCGTCGAGCTGCATCGACGGCTGGAAGCAGGGATAGCGAATGCTGCGAAAGGTTCCGCCCTTGCTGACTACCGAAAGCGTCTTGCGCCTCCGGTATTTGGTGCTCGCGGGGGAACATCGCAGGAGGAACGCGCCAAGACCCTGGCGGGATTTGCCCCCATGACGGCGGGCGAGGTTCGGGACGACGGAACTCCAGTCTCGAAGGACATCTACGACATCATCGTGACAACGGATGTGCTTGCCGAAGGTGTCAACCTCCAGCAAGCCGGCCGCATGGTCAACTACGACCTTCCGTGGAATCCCATGCGCCTTGTGCAGCGTCACGGGCGTATCGATAGAATTGGCAGTCCTCACAAGCAGGTTGTCATTGGATGCTTCTTCCCTGCGAAGAACGTGGACGAGTTGCTCAAGCTCGAGGAGACTCTCCAGCGCAAGATTGCGTATGCGAATGCCGCCATCGGCGTCGGGTACGTGGTGCCGGACCAGAAGTCGAACCCGGACGTTGAAGTGTTGTTCCATGACGCGGTGAAGGACATCAAGGACCTCTACGACGAGAACGCGACTTTGCTCATCGAAGGTGGCGGTACGAGTGCTCTTTCGGGAGAAGAGTTCCGCCGCCGTCTTGCACGTTCCATGCAGGACCCATATGTCAAGGACGAGGTTCTTGGCTTGCCGTACGGCTCCGGTAGTGGGTATGTCTCCAATCGCATCAACCAGTCTGGCTACGTGTTCTGTGTGAAGGTCGGGAACCATGACCAGCCTTGGTTCCGGTTCGTGGCCGCAGATGGGGACACATGGGAACCGTTGATGAAGCAGGACGGCACGCCGGCCATTAATGACGACACGCTCAAGTGCCTCATGGCGGCAGACCCGGGTGACCGAGAAGATTCCCAGGTGCTGTCCGACGCGGCCATGACGAAAGTCTTTGATGCGTGGATACATGCAAGAGACGATGTCCACCGCGAATGGTCGAAACTCACCGACTGGGCAAACCTTCAACCCCAAATCGAGAAGGCACTCCGTGATGCCGTTCAACTCGTCTACGAGCACGGAGGGTTCCTGGCGCCTGAAGACCAGGCAGACCTCGCCAACAGGCTCAACGGCAAGTGGGAGAACGCAATCGTTCGCATTGTGAGGGGAATCGTGCGGGACGAAAGCACGAGCGAAGCCGAGAAGGTAGTGGCACTACAGACCTTTGTCAGCGAGGCTGGTCTACCGATGCCGATTCCGCCCCAACCGCTCCCACCGGTCAAGAAGGATGACATCAGGGTCATCTGTTGGATGGCAGTGTCTTCTCACCGGAGCTAGGCCCGAAACGCGCAGTGCTTTGCTGGACCGCGAAGACGCGCCAAACCAGGTAGGCGGATAACCGGTATCTCTGTTCGGTATCCAAAGTTCAACTCCTGCCGGTGTGATGGCGGGTCCGACTTGTCTGTCCTCGCTGTCTCCTCCGCTGGTTCTTCTTGGCCCGTGAGCCTGTGATGTCCAGGACGTTTCCATCCAGGTCGGTGACGAGTGCTGCCCGTGTCTCGTGAATGAGCCCGTACCACAGTGAGGCAGTTCTTGTGCCGAAAAGTTCAGCGGCCTTCTTGTCGCCGTTGTCAATGTGACGATAGAAACGCCGAATTTCGACTTCAATCTTTGCTTTCACGATTGTCTCGATGTCAGCCGTTGTACGGAGAGCAACTCGGATAAATTTATCCAATTGCGGTGGACTGCTCCCCGTGATGTAGCCGCCGTACTTCGAGTTCTCGCTCGGGCAGATAAGAAAATGAAAGTGGAGATGGTCCGGCAATTTCCACTGCTTCAGCCATGTGCGCGGCGGGAAGTGCTCGATGGTGAGGTTGGCGTACTCCGCATTGAGGCACTCCTCATTAGTGCGGCGACAGCGTATGCACGTAGCTCTTTCTCTGAGTTCTTCTTCCTGGTGCGGCGTCAAGGTGCATCCCAAGAGTCGTTTCTTATTGTCTTCCCGTTCCTTTCGATGTCTGACCTTGACTCGCTCACGACGCGATGCTGGGCCATACCGTTTTTCGTATTCACTGAGTAGTTCGTCGAACTTCGCAGCTATTGACCAGAGGGAGCCAACTTTCTCGACCAGGCCGTACTTCTGTGCGAGCTTCAGCCTGCTTCGGACGGTTCCTTCATCTCCAATAAGGAAAGAGAGATATCGGTGTATCTCGGCGACGCTCAGGGGCCGTCGAGAACGACGCAAAGTGCCCAACACGAGCATCCCGTTATGCCCGAGGAACCCGGTACCAAATGCCGGTCTGTGGAGCAACCCTTTACAGATGCCGCTCGGCCCGAAGAGCCGGCGTGCCAGCATTTCCCATTCCTCTTGGTTGAGCCGTGCACCAGCCCGATACTCATCGGCTCCGGGAAGACCCTTTCGACCTGCCTTTCGAGCAAGGAATCGGCCTGTGCGGAGCGAGTGCAGGTGAGTCTGGATGGGGTCTCGCCCGGCCCGGTTGAGGGCCGCTTGAATCTCGCGCTGTGAGACAAATCCAGTGGGTCGATACCGGATGAGATGCAACACAAGCACCAAAACAACCTTCTGTACGGCCTTCTCTGGCGCTTTAGCTGGGATTGGGAGCTTCGGGAGGCCTGAACCTGGTGGGACGACGCCGTATTGCACCCAGCCAGTCAACCTGAAGAACTGGTCCACTGACCCCTATCTCGCCAGGCCAGTTGGCAGCTCTGTGGTCTAGGAGTCCGTGGAAACTTTTGGAGATTCCTTGACGACGGGCATGTGCACCTGAAAGTAGAGGTCAATGGCTTCCCGGAGAATCTGCCCACGACTGCGGTGACGGGACAGTCGAAGCAGATTCAGTTTCCGCCACGTCGTGCCATCGAGACGGAACGACACCATGTGGGTCTTGTTCATCGTGTCTCCCGCAGTCGTGTATCACATTTCAGAGTGCCACAAATCTGGCCGCGCTAGGGGAGGTCGGCGCATTGCGGGTCCGGAAGCCAGCGGGGCTCATGGTGATATACGTCAGGTGAGCAGTGACATTACGGCCGGTAGCAGTGCTATCGGTTGGCGGTGGTGTGAGACGGGTGTGTATATCACTTCGGCGACCTCCCCAGGTTTAGGTCTGGGTGTGTTGTTGTCTGTGCTTCTCGAGCAGTCGTGCATCGGGTCGGTGGGAGACAACTGTCGGGATGTTCTTGAGTTTGACACCATGAAGATGGCCGTAGGTGGCTGAGGTACTCACGGATGAGTCGAGATAAACGCGGAAATTTCGGTCAATCGTTAACAGCCCACGGTCAAAGAGATTGTGAATATCGGCTCGGAGTAACAGCCCGTTGTTGACGCTGTGGTGACCACCCATCTTGACAGGAACAATGTGTGCCGCCTGGAGCACATCACGAATCTCGCATCCGGTGACTGCGCACTTGAAGTTGTAGGTAGCCATCAGAGCCTGCCGGAAGGCCGGTTGACCTTGGCGTTGCTCTATCTCGACCGGTTTGAATGCGACTGGCAGTGACTTGGGTCGTATCGCCGCAGGCTCCTTGGTTCGCAACCAACGAGATACAACGCTCAACGTCTTGTCGTTTGCTGCGACAACTGACTTCTGGACCCGTTGCTTGTGAGCGATGTAGGGAATGGGGCGTTGCTGGAGACGCTTAGTGAGAGCCCAGTCCCAATTAATCCAGACGGTGTAGCGACCCAACGCGTCATTGAACTTGGGAGCCTCCCGAACCCGGCCGACCGCCATAATTGCTGACACAGGCAAGGCAAAGTGAACCCAGATGAAGTCGTTGCGCCGCAGTTCCTCTCCAAGCTGCGAGAGACCCCATTCGGCCGCGTGGCCATCCGAGTAGCAGTCGAAGAAGCCCTCAACTGAGGTCGGATACTTGTTGCCTCGACGGTCTTCCAGGTAGTAGCCCTGCTTGGACTTTGGATTGAGTGGGTAGAGATAGTGCCGCGGTGCCATGGTTCTCGGTTTAGCCCATCCAGGACAACCACAGCAGCGTTGGCACAACGGCCGTGCCGCCAGGATGGATAGCGAGTTGTTTTGCAAAACGCACACGCGTTCAGTTTTTCAGGGTCTTGTACGATGTGTTTGTGGGGGAAAGCCGAAAAGACGTAAAGCACAC
>CAZVLV010000034.1:7543-10336 GCA_964628015.1 uncultured Aquiluna sp.
CCCAGACTGTGGGGCTTCGCTCGTCAAGAAGGAAGTCAAACGTGGACCACGTCGTGGCTCGTTCTTCCTGGGTTGTCCGAACTGGGGGGCAAACAACAAGGCTGGGAAATGCAAAATCGGCGTCAATCTGGACGAAGACGGCCGACCCCTAGACGATTCGGACACCGAGGGGGAGGACCGGCCGACCGTAAGGAAGGTCGGCTCCCGTGGCTTTAGTCCTTCTGGACGAGTCAATTGGTCCGATGCCTCGTCACGCCGACCAGGTTGGAACAGCCTTTACGTGAGTGTGAGTGGCAGCATGCGAAATGTTCGTCGTGCTGAAGTAAGCCACCTAGATAATGCTTGGTTCGCATGGCCCAACCTCGATAGCTACGAGCCAGCCGACCGCGATACGCAACGTGTCCTCTCAATGATGCAGAAAATCATGGGTCGAGGAGACCGGCCTCCTGTCCATCCCGAAGTTGAGAACGAGATACTTCGTTCTCTTCGACCCAATGAGCGGATTTCGCGGCATGCACTGCCAGGTGACATTGCCGTGCGTCTGTCGACGCCGATTGTCCTCGTGGCTGAGGATTGTCTCGTCCCTGCGGTAGTAGCTGGTGGTGAAGTTGACCTCGACTTAGTTGAGTCTGAAAACGAAGGGATGTTCCTTCGTTGGGTGGAAGCGAACTTCCCGAGCACTGTGAATTGGCTCACTCCCCAGGCCTCATTTGATGACTTGTTGGCTGCCTGCGGCATGGAGTCCCCAGGTTGCCGGCGCTGTGACTTTCTCGTGAGTTTTCCTGGTCAAGCTCCGTTTGTTGTGGAGATAGACGGGATTCAACATGAGGACCAGGGTCTCACCGATGATGAGAGAGATGAACTCTTGCTCTCTATTGGCGTCGAGACAGTCCGAGTTCCGGCGCGAGAACTTCAAGGTCGCCCAGGAGAGTCGATAAGGGAACTCCAGTCACGATTTGAGAAATGTCCGGCCGGCGCGACTGACTGGGATGAGATTGCGTGGCTGCCGGCATCGATTCATCGGTTGTTTTCGGCGCTGTTGCGCGCCTGCGCACTTGGGTATGTTGCTGGAGATACCTGGACCATCAAGGTAGTCGGCGACCGATTTGGGGCGCATCGATATCTGTCTCAGTATTTTGAGTTGCTCAAATCGATTGATTATCTGTGGGGCAACGGCAGTGTTGCCCCTGCACACATCGAGATTCATTCTGGTTCTGAAGTCCTGCGATACCACTGGATTGAGGATGAGTACTACAAGCGCGACGAACAGCCAGCCCTGTTCGACAGCGAGTTGCTAGACGTCGAGATTCGGCTCGAGGACCACCTTTCTCCGCTTCATCAGTTGCCACCCCTTGGTCGCGAACCTTTGGTCCTCGTTCGAAATGCGCCTATTCCGGTCAAGGTGAGTGACACACACATATCAGTGACAGAACGAATCAGGGCACGAACCGAATCTGAGGACACTCGTAGAGTGATGACCAATCTCCTGAGAGCCATCTTCGCGAAGGAGGACTTCCGTGCCGGCCAGTTCGAGGCTCTGGGCGAGATTTTGCAGGGTCGTGATTGCGCCGTCCTTCTTCCAACTGGAGCTGGCAAGAGCATCATTTATCAACTTGCAGGCCTGTGCCTTCCGGGGCGAACCATTGTCGTTGACCCGATTGTCGCTCTCATCGAGGACCAGATAGACGGCCTGTCAATACATGGCATCGACAGGGTGGTCGGCATTTCTGGTGCGACAACCAAGGCGGGCCAGACACAGAATCTCCTCAGCACCGTGGCCAACGCTGACGCGTTATTCATTTTCATCGCCCCTGAACGTCTACAGATGCAATCCTTCCGCAGCACTCTCATCCAAATGTCGGCGGTCACCCCGGTCAACCTCGTGGTCGTCGACGAGGCGCATTGTGTTTCTGAGTGGGGGCACAACTTCCGAACGTCGTATCTCGGTCTAGGGCGAACGCTCCGGGAGTACTGCAAGGACCGGGCACAGCAGCCACCACCGTTGTTGGCGCTCACCGGCACGGCGTCACGTGCCGTCCTAAAAGACGTTCTCTTCCAACTCGGTATTGAGGAACGTGAATCAAACACGGTTGTCAGGCCGAAGACGTTCGACAGGAAAGAGCTTCGTTACAGCGTGGTCCGAACGACGCCCATGAACAGTGAGGCAACTCTTAACGGCGAACTTCGTACGCTGGCGAGCAAGTTCGGTGAGTCTCTCCAAACGTTCTTTGAGCCAAGAGGTGAAGCCACCTATTCGGGTCTCATCTTCTGCCCAACCGGCAACGGTTACCACGGAGTTGTCTCTACGCAAAGAGACAGCAAAAAGCTGATTCCGAGTGCTCGCGTGTATGCCGGCGGTCAGCCAAAGAGCCTTCCAGTGTCCGACTGGGATTCCTACAAACCCGCAAATGCGCGGTCATTCAAGAACAATGAAACGCCGGTACTTGTGACAACAAATGCTTTTGGGATGGGCATCGACAAACCGAACATTCGCTGGGTCGTTCACTACGGACTGCCAAAGTCAATCGAATCTTTCTATCAGGAAGTAGGACGCGCCGGCCGAGACGGTAAGGACTCTGAGTGCATTCTGATACTCACCGAGTTCGACTCCGGTCGCAGTGACAGGCTTCTATCTGACCAGATAGACCTTGAGTCAGCTCGCATTGCGAATGATTCTGTGGCGCGCGCGGACAAGGATGATGTATCGCAGGACATGTGGTTCCACCTACAGACGTTTAGTGGAATTGAAGGCGAGCATCAGACACTTGTGGAGGTCGCGGAACTTATCGATGC
>CAZVLV010000035.1:0-9984 GCA_964628015.1 uncultured Aquiluna sp.
AAGGACGATTGTGACAAGTTCCGCTCCAGGGGCAAGCATCTTGTTGAGCAGCTGTTGAGACACAGAGACAAAATTGTTCCCTAGGACTGCGATATCGCCATCGATTAGGCCCAGAACGTCTCCTGCTTCACACTCACCAACCATGGTAAGAACATTTCGTGTTGCCTGCGTTACGGCACCGTAATGAGTCGAGCTAGCAGCACGCGTCATGTTCACGACATCTTGTTCAAATTCGATGAAGGGATCATGTACGGCGGCGGCAGCCAGCGATTGTGTAATCGACTTGGTGGGGACGACGCTCGCTCGAAGCCCAAAATCCCTTAACTCCTTTGCCGCAATATCCGCAACGGCATGAGCATCCTTGTCTGAAGGCAACAACACGACCTGAGCACTATTGGCACTTTTCCCAGCAGCAATCAACTCGGCAGCCGATGGTTGCTGTCGAGCAGGCGTGGGCACACAGACTATTCCTTGATCACTCAGCAAGGTTTGTATCCCAACACCATGAGTCACGACTATGAGTGCCCTCTGAACTGCTGGCGAACTTCTCGCTGAATTGTCTGGAGCAGGAGGGCCCTCGGGATCACACTGCCGAGCGATGGTGCCTACATCAATGGATTGCGCACCAGGCAGGCCGTGACTGGTGACTGAGGGAATCGCCTCCTTGCCCAGTTGGGTCACGGAAATCTTAGATACTGCCCCTAAGGCCAGACCTGCATTTATCGAGTCTGCTATTCGATGTGCAGGGACATGCACATGAACATTCCATGTGCCATCAATACCCGCAATCATGACGCTTTCGCCAATAGCTACTAATGACTTATGCAACGGTTCAAGTGATTCGGCGCCTAGTGATTCGGCGCCTTGTGATTCGGCGCCTAACGAATCAGTCTCGAGGTGATACATGACTTCGAAGTCCAGGGACGCACTGGCTCGTGTCTCTGAATTCACCAACACTCGTGATGTGCCATCCGAAAAGTGACGAGAAAGATCTCTTCGGGGAGCAACACCCGTAACGGTGGCCACCAATGAATCAAGCACTACAACTAGACCTCTGCCGCCTGCATCTACGACTCCCGCATTGCGTAATTGATCGAGCAATTCAGGTGTCTGCAACAGGGCTTGATAGGCAGCGTCAGCTGCTTCGCTGACAATTTCCGATAATTCACCGCCACGCTGAGTGATTTCCTCCGCTTTATCGGCACAGGCCCGGGCAACGGTGAGGATGGTGCCCTCTACAGGAGCGGAAACCACCGAATAGGCCCCCAACGCCCCCGCCCGCATTGCCTGAGCAATTGCCTGAGGCTCTCTGGCAATACTGGTACACATATCTCGTAGAAGCGCAGACATGATGACACCTGAATTTCCCCTAGCTCCCAGGATTGCATCACGCCCGATTTGATACGCCGCTGAGGCAAAGTCGGTGTCCCCTATTCCAGATGAGGATCCTGACTGGGATGTCGGTGGGGATGCTTCGCCGGATTCCCCAGAACCAGCGTGACGAAAGCCTGCACAAGCGGCCTCCCATGTGAGATACAAGTTTGTGCCCGTGTCCCCGTCAGGGACCGGAAAAACATTGAGCGCATCAATTTCAGCCCGAGCCGCACGAAGGGAGGATTGAGCCATGAGTAGCCAGTCTGTGAGCATGGGAAGGGTGAATGAGCCGGACACCTCACCCCTCCTCGTATTCTCAGCCGTACCTGGGCTATCCTTGCTCAGGTTTAGCGAGCTAGTCGCCAAACTACGCTAGATGTACATCTAGATGTCAACACCGTATTAACAATCTACCGAACGGCACCGACGAGGTCGGGCCGAAACACCTGAGGAGTTTCTGTGGCTGCAAACTGCGATATCTGCGGAAAGAGCCCTAGCTTCGGGCACAATGTTTCCCACTCACATCGGCGCACCAAGCGCCGTTGGAATCCTAATATTCAGCGCGTTCGCGCAATGGTGGGTCGCTCACCTAAGCGCCTCAACGTATGCACCTCGTGCATTAAGGCCGGCAAGGTCGTCCGAGCTTCCTAGTCAGAGAATGAGTTTTTGTGGGACCGCGTTCATGCGGTCCCACATTTTTATGCACCGCATCAGGTTATTCCGTGAAATGAATGTAACCACCAGAACTGGAAGAAGCCACGCCATCTACCTTGACGCTTTCTGACTCCTTGGCCACAACGTTCCCTATCTGTGTGAATCCGTCAGGTAACTTCGCTTGTGGGGGAAATGCAGCCACGAGTGCATGATCATCGCCACCTTCCAACACCCACACAAGTGGATCAACCCCAAATGCGGAGGCTGCACTTTTCAGATCATCAGGGATGGAGAGCAGGCTCGTCTGAATATCTATAGTGACGCGTGATGCTGTGGCCATGTGTCGAAGGTCTGCAATGAGCCCGTCAGAGACATCAATCATTGCGCGAGCTCCCGCCTCGCGAGCGCGCACTCCTGCGAGGTAATCCACCTGAGGAAACCTAAACGAATCCACGAGAGATCGTGGGGACCGCAAGCCTCGTTGCAAAACACGCAAACCCGCTCCCGCTCGCCCAAGCGCACCGTGGACGGCGATGATGTCGCCTTCACGAGCACCAGATCGGGTGAGCGGCTCTGATGCAGTGGAGTGCCCCAGCACTGTCACAGAAATGAAGATCGAATTGGCTGAGACGAGATCTCCCCCGACAACTTGCGCACCAGCGATTGATGCTTCCTCCACGAGACCCGAGAAGAGTTCCTTGATCCACGTGAAGGCTGTCTCCGGTGGTGCACCTATGCCCACCAGCAAGGTGCTGGGCTGAATACCCATGGCACAGATATCTGACATAGCAGCCGCTGCTGATCGCCGTCCAATATCTACGGCTGTGGACCAATCAGTACGAAAATGCCGCTCCTCGACAAACATATCAATGCTCATGGCTACGTCAGCATTACCAAAGGCCACGACCGCAGAGTCGTCACCGGAGCCCACCAATGGCTCGGGAATGGATGAATTGCGGGCACCTTGCGCAGCAATCTCTCGCAGTCTTTCGATCACTGCAAACTCGCCCAAGGACCGCACGGTGATGACGTGTGAGTCATTACCGCCATTCGAAATTGAAGCCATAAATGGTGAATCCCTCTCAATTGAAATGCACTCCATCGACATGCACTCTTTCGACATGCACTCTACTGAGATGCATACACTCGAAACTATAAGGTGAACAAGTGAAATTTCTACGCACGTTAGCCCAGTTAGACACTCTCGGAAAATTCCATAGAGTGACACTTCCCCTCATGGGGGTCACAGTTTTCATGGGCATCACTAGCTGTTCCCAACACATCAACGTCGAATCGGGTCCCGAAGGAGGTTCTGCGTACTGCATCGAATTGACCGAGTCTTTGCCAGTTAACGTGGACGGAGAACTGATTCGAGGGACATCCCCCTCGACTACTGGCACCTCCGCTTGGGGTGATCCAGCGATTGTTCTTCGGTGCGGAGTCGTCAAGCCGTCATCCTTACAGCCTACGAGTCAACTGATCTCGATTAACGGTGTGGATTGGCTTCCGCAACAACTCACCAATGGCCAGCGGTTTACCAGCGTGAATACATCTAAGTACGTGGAGGTAAATATTCCATCAGATTATGAATCGGCTTCCGGGATATTGGTAGACCTTGCAGCAGCGTTTCCAATTAATTGATTCACGAGCTCAGGAAAGGCGACTCCCCCTGTCGCCCACATGCGCGAAAACATGGAAATCGAGGTAAATCCCGGGACGGTATTGATCTCATTGAAGATAAGTTGTGAATTTTGGTCGAGGAAAAAGTCAACGCGCGCATAATCTCGGCATCCCAGAACTCTAAAGATCTCGATGGCTAATAAACGAATCCGCTCACTAATCAGAGGGTCTAGGTCGGCAGGAGTGACAAGTTCGGCGCCATCGGCCAGGTATTTGGCATCAAAATCATAGAAGTCAAATCCCGAACGCACTTTAATTTCTCCAACCGGACTTGCAGTTATTCCTGATTCAGTTTCTAGAACTGCCACTTCCAATTCTCGAGGATTTTGCACAGCCACCTCGATAATCAATTGATCGGACACTTTACTCGCGATGTCACAGGCGGCATCCCATTCGGATGGATGATTTACGCGAGATATACCAGCTGATGAACCACCTGCGACAGGCTTAACAAACAACGGTGATCCACCGAAATGACTCCACGCCCATGATGAATCCACTCGAGTCTCGCTGCCACTGGTGCACCAAGTGATGCTTGACCAGTTACCTGTCTCGATTCCCGCATTCTGTACAAGGGACTTTGCCGTCACTTTGTTCATACATATAGCTGAAGCTTCGACACCTGAGCCGACATAGGTGATACCCGCAGTTTCCAGTAAACCCTGGAGGCTTCCATCTTCACCACCAAGACCATGGACAACAGGGAAAACCACGTGACAAGGAATGAACTTTCCGCCGACCAAAAAACCTGGTGATCGTGGGTCAAGGTGAAGAGCGACCACGTGACGAGACGGTGACACGCTCGGCATGAGATCACCATCCGTGGAATATGCCAGCACAGTGTCCATTGGAATGACAGTCCACTGTCCATTAGTGCTGATTCCAATGCATAAGGGATCAATACCTTGGGCGTGAACAGCCTGCGTAATTGAACGTGCGCTCAAACACGAGACTCCGTGCTCCGGACCTACACCGCCAAAAATAATCCCGACACTAGTGGAGCTCGAGGTATCACGACCGAACATGTCCTGACCGTACCGCGTAGTAGTCCGGTGACCAGGTACCCATGGGCTTGATGTTGGTTAGAGTGGAGACATGGATCCGAATGTGCATCCCAGCACCAAAGCCGTCATTGCTGGGCGCCCCCCACGCATCCCTGACAATCCAGTGAATACGCCTATAGTTCCCGCCTCAACTTTTCACGCAGAAGGACCCACTGAGTATGCCCGTGAAGGAAACCCCTCGGCCGCGGCTTTCGAAGAGGCGCTGGGTTCACTCGAGAACGGACACGCAACCGTCTTTTCCTCTGGAATGGCTGCCGCAAATGCAATTTTGGATCTTGTCCCACTAGGTGGCACCGTTATTGCAACGACGAATACCTACACGGGTGTTGCTGTGAGATTGAAGGAACTATCTGATCGCGGAGTGATCAATTTAATCCTGCTCCCAGCACTGGACTCTGAGGCCATCATCGCGGCGCTTCCGCAGGCCGATTTTCTGTGGCTGGAATCCCCCACCAATCCATTATTGGATGAAGTTGACTTGGCTTCCTGTCTCGCCGCTGCACAGGAACACAACGTCATCAGCGTGGTAGACAATACTTTTGCTTCGCCCGTTGCCCAACGACCATTGACCTTGGGCGCCGACTATGTCCTGCACAGCGTGACCAAGATTCTCAGTGGGCATTCAGACCTCCTTATGGGAGCAGTCGTCACCTCGGATCCTGAACTCACCGAAGACATTCGAATTCGGCGCATTCTTCTTGGAGCCATGCCCAGCGCATTTGACTGCTTCTTGGCACTTCGCGGCCTACGGACCCTTTTCCTTCGGTTTGAAAAATCGGAAGCCAATGCACGTGCAATCGTGGAAAAGCTTCGTAGTGACTCACGTGTCAGCAAGGTTCGATACCCCGGATGGGGAACTATCGCGGCGATCGAAGTCCTGGGAAATGCAGATCACGTGTGCCAAGCGACAAAAATTTGGACGTACGCTACGAGTTTGGGTGGCGTTGAATCGTTGTTGGAACGTAGACGCAGGTGGCCATTAGAGAGTCACACGGTTCCAGAGAATTTGATTCGATTGTCATTTGGAATTGAACACCCCGATGACCTTTGGATCGATTTAGACGCCGCACTGAATAAGGCGTAGGCGCACTTACTCTGCCCGAGTATCGCGCTGCATAAATGATGTTAGTAAAGCCGCCGGTGGCTTGCCGTGATGCAAGACTTGAACGACTTCATAGGTGATTGGCATGTCTACACCGTGCGCATTCGCCAACTGCAAGATAGGTTCACAACTTTTATAAGCTTCACATGTCTGCTTTGTGATGGAAATCGTTTCGGCAACACTCCGACCCATGCCCAAGTTTTCACCGAAAGTCCTGTTCCTCGAAAGAGACGACTGACACGTTGCCACCAAATCGCCTACACCTGCAAGCCCCAAAAATGTAATGGGGTCAGCACCAAGTGCTGCACCAAGTCTGGCAATTTCAGCAAGCCCTCTGGTGATGAGAGAGGCCTGTGAATTCTCACCTAATCCCATGCCCACCGCGATGCCATTAGCCAAAGCAATGACATTCTTTACGGCGCCGCCAATTTCAGTGCCAATGATGTCCGTGGTCCAATAGGGACGGAAATAGTCGGTGGTGCACAGATCAGATATCGAGCGCGCACATGACTCTTCCTCTGAGGCCACAGTTGTTGCCGTGGGCTGATGAACAATGATTTCCTTTGCAAGATTTGGTCCAGAGACCACAGCAATATTGCCCGATGGCGCACCCGTGACTTCAGCAATAACCTGACTCATGCGGTCGTTTGTACCGAGCTCAATTCCCTTCATGAGACTGACATATGTGACATCAGGTTCACACATGGGCGCCCACTGAGAAAGATTTACTCGAAGCGACTGGGAGGGAACTGCCAAAACAACTACCTCTGCGCCTCGCACAGCTTCATGGGCATTCGTAGTTGCACGAAGGGATTCGGGAAGTTTCACACCGGGGTGGTAGACGTTATTTACGTTATCATGAGATATCGAGTCGGCGAGTTGTTGATCCCGACCCCAGAGAGTTACTTGACAGCCTGCGTCCGCCAGAACTGCAGCAAATGCGGTCCCCCATGACCCACTGCCCATCATGGCCACAACGGTCATGAATCGCCTCCATCAGTGAGATTGCTATCAGGTTGTCGACTCTTTGGAGGAGAGAATAGAACAGCCGGTGGGGTCTCCCCACGTATCTCAGCCTCCATTGCTGCCAGCGCGTGCATGAGTTTCTCTGTTGCCGAATGCAGTAGTTCTGGAGTCCATTCCTGACCCCGATATGGGGTCAGGTCAATCGGAGTGCCCAGCCATACGTGCATTGTTTTTCGGGGAAATAGACGTAGCTCTTTCTTATAAGGCCGCATCACTTCCTGCGGACCCCATTGAACCATGGGAAACAATGGTCTGTCAGAGGCCAAAGCGATCCTCACTGCTCCCGTTTTCCCCTCCATGGGCCAGAGATTCGGGTCCTTGGTAATGGTGCCTTCGGGATATACAACTACGCACTCGCCATGTTGCACCGCAGTCACGGCATCGCGGAACGCGGCTGTTGCCTCAGCACTTTCCCTGTACACCTTGATCTGACCTGCATTAGAAATCACCCAACCCACAATGGGGACTCGGAAGACCGATTCCTTGCCCAAAAATCTGGGGGGCCTTTCATGGGCATACAAAGCATGAGCAACCGCGAGTGGGTCAAACCATGAGGTGTGGTTAGTTGCCACGACAATTCCACCGTCGATTGACGCCAACTGGCCAAAGCCACGCCAATCCCGTTTGGTAAACAGGACCAATATCGGCTTCAGGAGAATGACGGCAATTCGATATCCCGGCCCAAGCTTGGATGATCGCGTCGGATGACCAGGCACTCGCACAGACTACCTGCACACAGGGTTGAATGAACCCATGTATGACACACGTTGGCATGCGATTGTTCCGGCAAAAAGGCTGAAGGACGCCAAAACTCGACTGGGACGCGAAGATTTGGCACTACCATTTTTGACAGACGTCATCAATGCCATCAAAGGCAGTCGCTACATTGCATCCGTCACCGTTGTCTCTGCCGACCCCACTATCTGTCGATTAGCGGAGGAACTTGGCTGTCAGATTGTCGAAGAGAAGAACAGTAAAGGTTTACTTTCGGCAATCGATTTGGGGATAAACCACCTCGATTCAGCAGATCAAGAGTACCTACTTGTGGTGCTCGGAGATCTTCCCTGCCTCATGCCAACGCATATTGATCATTTTGTGAACGAAGGGAAAGTCCATACAAGCGCTTTTCTCTCTGATGCGGAGGGAACAGGCAGCACCATGTGGATGCGAACGGGATCCACATCACCAACTCCCCATTTCGGTGTGCGTTCGCGTGCCAAACACCGCCAGGCGGGAGCCCATGAAATCATGCACGAGGGCTTGGCTGGTGCACACAGAGATGTAGACACCATGGTGAATCTGTGGGATGCCGAAAGAATCGGGGTGGGAGGGGCTACCCATAATGCCCTTCACAACCACCCATTCATCGTGACTTTGTCCCGCACCTCACCCCCAGCAGGCATCGACGAATCTGGCCGTCTGCACTCTTTAGAGGGAGTTGATCTTTCACCATTAACTAAACCTCGTATTGGGCAGCGAGTTGTGCTTTCTCCCCGGAATTCTCAATGAACTTCACTATGCGGACAAAAAAGATGGCCGCCATGTACATGGCGGCCATCAATGAGTCTACATTTACTTGCGCTTGGGTGCGGCTTTCTTTGCAGCAGCCTTCTTGGGTGCGGCTTTCTTTGCGGCAGCCTTCTTGGGTGCGGCTTTCTTTGCGGCAGCCTTCTTGGGTGCAGCACCCGCACTTGCCATTTTCTTGTCACCAGCAACAAATGCCTTAAATTCTGCACCTGCGCGGAACTTGGGAAGTTTGGTGGCCTTGATTTTTACGGTTTCGCCAGTGCGTGGGTTGCGGCCTAGGCGAGCCTTGCGTGCCTGTGCTTCAAAAACACCGAATCCGCTAATCGCGACCTTTTCGCCACGAACAACAGACCGCTTTGCTTCATCAATAAACAGGTCGACAACAGCGGTCACCTCGCGCTTGCTCATTTCAAGCTTGGCTGCGACCGAGTCAATAATTTCTGCTTTATTCACGAGTTAACCCCTCCGGAGGGTGATCAGGTTGATCGGACGACCAACTTTCCAAGACTAAACTCAAAATGCACTTGTTGACGTTCGCCACGCCGATAGTCGTTGCAATACAACAGTTTTCTGTGATTTAGTTCACCTGATTGTGACTTTGTGATTATTCACCCATCAGGTCACGGAAGGCTTAAAGGAAGGCCTTGTAGATTCAAAGGAATCTATACTCGATTGGTGTTGCAAGGTAAGTCCAATGTCATCGAGACCATTAAGTAGTCGCCAACGGACATAGTCATCGACCTCGAATTCGCACTCCAGGTCACCAACAGATACCTTCTTGGACTCTAGGTCAACAGTGACCGAAACCTGAGGGTCTTTCTCGATTACTTCCCAGATTCGCTCAATGTCTTCCTGCGTCACTTGCGCAGCCAGTAGGCCGCCTTTTCCTGAATTACCGCGAAAAATATCGGCGAACCGGGAGCTGAGCACTACCGTGAAACCGAAATCCTGAAGCGCCCATACCGCATGCTCGCGAGAGGAACCTGTTCCAAAATCTGGCCCTGTCACCAAAATACTGACACCCTGATATTCCGGTCGATTGAGGACAAAATCAGGGTCCTTGCGCCACGATGCGAAAAGAGCATCCTCGAAACCATGGCGAGTAATTCGCTTGAGGTACTCGGCCGGGATGATTTGATCGGTATCCACATTGCTGCGACGCAAGGGTGCCGCAGTTCCTGTGTGGGTCACGAATGCGTCCATTAGGAAGCCACCTCCAGATCGGCGGGCGCCGTCAACGTCCCCGTAATTGCTGTCGCAGCCGCCACTTCAGGTGACACCAAATGTGTGCGTCCACCCACTCCTTGGCGACCCTCGAAATTTCTATTGGATGTTGACGCACTTCTTTCACCAGGCGCTAACTTGTCGGGGTTCATAGCTAGACACATGGAGCATCCTGCGCCTCGCCACTCGGCACCTGCTTCGAGAAAAATCTGGTCTAGCCCCTCAGCCTCGGCTTGCAATCGCACCCGAGTGGACCCAGGAACCACGAGGAGTCTGATCCCAGGAGCAATCTGCCTACCTTGAAGAACCGATGCGGCCGCCCGAAGATCTTCG
>CAZVLV010000036.1:0-223 GCA_964628015.1 uncultured Aquiluna sp.
CCAGATATGCCGTGTCAGAGTTGTGTCGTAACTACCAATAAGTTCCACCATGTCAGGCTCTTCATGGACAAGATAAGGACGCCCCGAGAGATCCACCGCAGAGCGAACCAAACATTCATCCAGTGGCACCAATGAATCGCCATATCGGGTCAGCCCTGCTCGATCACCCAAGGCCTGATTCAGCGCCTGCCCCAATGCCAAACTCGTGTCCTCGACCGTGTGA
>CAZVLV010000036.1:235-8071 GCA_964628015.1 uncultured Aquiluna sp.
TTGGGCGTCCACTTCGAGGTCACCCTGAGTATTGACGACTAGGTCAAATCCTCCGTGTTTGGCTAGTTGAGCAAGCATATGGTCGAAGAACGGCACACCAGTCTCAATCGTGCTCAGCCCAGTTCCATCAAGTTCGAGCTCTACCAAGACGTTACTCTCCTTGGTGTCTCGCTTTACTCGCGCAAATCGACTCATGGCCAAAGACTATCGGCTTAATCCAATTACCTCGCGCAAGGAGTCTAAGAAGAGTTGATTCTCTTGGGGTGTTCCCACTGATACGCGAAGCCACTGATCTGGTCCAGTTTCTCTGATGAGAACACCTCGGTCACACAGTTCGTTCCAGACTGCATGACGATCGTGAAACGTGCCAAACAAAACAAAGTTGGCGTCGCTTGGGGCAACCTGAAGCCCCAAACCTTCTATTTCGCGAACAAGTAGGTCTCGCTGGAGACGAATAACTTCAACTTGTTGTCGTAATTCATAATCAAAGGAAAGGGCGGTGATAGCAGCTACCTGCGTAAGCGAAGAAAGATGATAGGGCAACCTGACCAGCATTAATGCCTGAATAATCTCCGGTGAACTCGCTAAGCAATAGCCCACGCGACCACCAGCAAAACCGAATGCCTTACTTAAAGTACGCGTGATGATCACGTTCGGATAGGTATCCAGCAGCTTCACGGCCGTCGCAGCAACATCACGCCTAAATTCGGCGTAAGCCTCATCGACAACGACGAGAGCGCCGTGTTGTTGTGCACACGAAATTATGGACTCGAGATCTGCCATCGATATCGCTGTGCCAGTCGGGTTATTAGGTGAAGCAATGAGTACCAGTGTGGGCCTATCCTCGGTGATTGCGCGACAGGCCGCTTCAACGTCAATGGTGAATTCACTCCCCCTCTCCACTGATAAAAGCTCAGTAAATGAGTTCCGCGCATACTCGGGATACATCGAGTATGTGGGAGGAAATGTGAGGGCTTTGCGGCGTGGCCCCCCGAATGCTGAAAAAATTTGTGCCATGACTTCATTAGAGCCATTTGCGGCCCATATGCGATCCTGATCGACATGCATTCCTGTTTCACGCTGAATGTATGCCGACAAGGCCTCTCGCAGCTGTTCGGAATCGCGGTCGGGATATCGGTGTAAGTTGTGAGCGATATCGCCTACTGCTCGAGCGAGTGCCTCCCGCAATTCCTGACTTGGAGGAAAAGGATTTTCATTGACATTGAGCCTTGCCCCTGCCACGTGCTGCGGAGCTCCATAAGGACTTTGGCCCTTGAGATCCTGACGCAGGGGCAGATCAAACTCGGTCATGACTCCTGCCGGACGACAACAGCTTCACCGTGTGCAGGGAGATCTTCGGCATGCGCTAGAGCGATAACGTGTGGTGCGACTTCAGTGAGCGCCTCCCGAGAGTAGTCGATGATGTGAATTCCTCTCAGGAAGCTCTGGACTGAGAGACCAGAGGAGTAGCGCGCGGAACCTGCGGTGGGCAATACGTGATTCGACCCGGCGCAATAGTCACCCAGCGATACCGGCGCATGAGTGCCAACAAAAATCGCTCCTGCATTTTTTACTCTTAGCGCGACTTCACGAGCCTGTGCTGTGTGAATCTCAAGATGCTCCGCTGCATATGCATCAATGACGCTGAGTCCCTGCTCAAGGTCACGCACCAAAATCACAGCACTCTGCTGGCCAGCTAGGGAATCTGTGATTCTTTTTGCATGCTTAGTGAGCGGCACACGTTGCTTGAGTTCCGCGATGACCTGGTCAGCTAATTCGGGATCAGTCGTCACAAGGACAGCGGCGGCCAGTACATCGTGTTCAGCCTGACTGATGAGATCCATAGCGACGTGTGAAGGAATCGCTGTGGAATCCGCAAGGATTGCAATTTCAGTGGGGCCAGCTTCAGAATCAATTCCGATAACTCCCTGCAGCGCGCGCTTCGCAGCCGTGACATAAATGTTCCCAGGGCCTGTGACGAGATCAACCGGAGCACATTGACCATCAGGAAGGTCAACACCGAATGCCAACATTGCAACAGCTTGTGCCCCACCAACCGAATACACTTCGTGAACCCCTAGTAGATGGCAGGCTGCCAATATCGTGGGATGCGGCCAACCACCGAACTCTTTCTGCGGTGGAGAGACAACTACCAGAGACTGAACGCCCGCCACTTGCGCTGGCACGACGTTCATGACGACACTGCTGGGATACACAGCTCGTCCACCTGGGACGTATAGCCCGACGCGCTCAACGGGAATCCACCGTTCCGTCACCGAACCACCAGGGACAACTTCGGTGATGACGTCTATTCGAACCTGGTCTGCATGTACCAATCGGGCCCTACGAATTGACTCTTCCAGAGCGGCTCGCACGTAATCATCAAGTTCCCGAGCGCATTGCTCCAAAAGCTCAGGGGGAACCCTCAATGACGGAGGCGCTGTGCCATCAAGTTGCTCTGACCAATAAACGACTGCTTCAGCGCCCCTAAGGCGGACATCTTCAAGGATGGGTGCAATCCGGTCCCTGGCATCTGCTACATCCATGTGAGCACGTGGAACCAGTAATCGAGGATCTGCATGATTATCACGTAAATCAATCAGCCGGATCATGAGAATGAGTTTAGTCTCTCTCCATGGACGCGTCCTTGCCACTCTTTCCCCTGAACACGGTGCTCGTCCCCGGACTGGTTCTACCTTTACACATTTTTGAGCCCCGATATCGAATGATGATTCAGGAACTCCTCACGATCGAGGATGAAGAGCAAAGAGAGTTTGGGATCGTGGCGCCCAAAGATGGTCGCCAGATTGAACGAGAAGGCATAGATGCCGTGCACCGTGTGGGCACCGCAACCGTTCTTCGCCAGGCCGATCAAACAGAAGATGGTCGATACGACATTGTGACAACAGGATCTCGACGCTTCTTCATCGAATCAATCGATATGAGCGCCCCTCTGCTTCGAGCTCAGGTCACGTGGATCAACGATCTTGAGGAACCACATTCCCCCGAATTGGAACTTCTTACAAATAGAGCGGTGGCAGACTTTGTCTCTTATCGCGCCGCGCTGTCAGGCCAACTCGAGGAAACGATCGCTGCTATTAGCGACCTACCCGAGGATCCCGGTGTCGTGAGCTTCTTACTCACAGCAGCAGTGGTGCTACCCACCGCCGAGCGCCAACAAATGCTGAGTGCAATGTCGGCACATGAACGACTCACACTTGCTCGTAGATTCCTACGACGTGAAACGGCTTTGATCGAAGCTTTTCATTGCATTCCTGCACTGGAACTTTTCTCTCCACAACCATCTGTAAATTAATCATTGACACATTCAGAGAATGGTTACCGTGAAGAAACAATTGGCAATTACACCCGCAACATTGGCACTTGATGCACTCGGGGTGAACTATGTCCTTCACAAATATGCAAGTGAGGCGAAGCGCGATTTCGGACAAGAAGCCGCCGAACAGATGCAAGTAATCCCGCAACGTATTTTCAAAACGATTATGTTCACAGACTCGGTGTCCTACTTTGTTGCGGTTGCACCCGTGGACAGCGGAATCAGCCCCCGGAAGTTGGCTCACGCTGTGGGCACTAGATACGTTCAACCCACACAACCTGCAGTTGCCCAGCGAGTATCGGGCTTTGTGATTGGAGGGATCAGTCCATTTGGGCAGAAGAAACAACAACCGACCGTTGTTGACGAGAGTGCCTGGAATTTTCCCACCATTTACGTGAGCGGAGGTCGCCGTGGCCTTGAGATCGAAATTGCACCCGAGGCATTTATGGATGTTCTCGGCGCTATTCGCGCTCCGATTTCGGATCGGATTGTCGCCAATTGACAATGAAGTCAGATAGCGCCAAGGCACTGACAATCACTGCTGCCGTAAGTGGCCAGACAAGAAAAATCGCTGGCATATGAATTTCCAGTGGGCCTTCGATAACCGATGGCTCAGGCAAATCCACCGTCTCTAGGTCAACTGAGCCAAGTTGTGTCCCGACTAGCCACATGGCTGCAGTTCCGACAGCGGATGCCAGGATCGCGGCACTTAAGGTTGCTACCAGGTGTTCTCTGCGCATGTAAATGAGTCCGACTGTGACGAACATGCCTGCGACAAGGGCGAGCGCACCAAACGCGATATCTGATGCTAGGTATTCCTGAGGTTGAAATCCATCGGTGCGAAGACCTTCATCACTGACAACCACACTCACCCTCGGTGCCAGTGCCCACCACAACACACCAAGAGCTGCGCCCGTGATGAGACCCACGGCAATTCCCGCACCCGTCACGGAAAGCGCATTGCGTGATTTACGCGGATGCGACTGAATTTGTTCCGAACCATTCACATGAGACATGATGCACCCAGTAAGGCCTTGAGATCTCCAAAGAGTGACGGCGTTGGGGTCACACGGTATTGGTCATCGAGTTTCATGACCGTGGTCGTTGTGCCTCCGGTCAGATGTATCTGGACTTCGGTGGTGCCCGGGTGCTCTGCTAAAACCGCCTTTAAGCGTGCCACCAACGGCGGGACACAACGCGAAGCTGCAAGTGATAATCGCACAGGCCCAGACGGTGCCACAGAGAGGTCAGGTGCGCTGATTTCCAAGGCCACAGCACGAAGACCATCATCATCGCTGCGATCAACTCGGGCACGAACTACGAGAATGGAATCCTCTACCAGTAGGGCACCGAAGGACGCATAGCTTTGAGGGAAAACCATGAGCTCAAGACTTCCTTCAAGATCTTCGAGAGTAATGATTGCCCATGCAGACCCCTTCTTTGTAGTTTTTCGTTGAACACTGGTCACCAACCCGCCGATAGATACAACGGTGCCATCGAGATTTTCATCAACAACAATGGATGCGATGCTTCGATCCGATAACTGCGCAAGTGCCGTCTCCATACCGACGAGTGGGTGATCAGAGACATAAAGACCCAACATGTCTCTTTCGTGAGCCAACAGCACACTTTTCTCCCATTCGGCAATGCCGATTTCTGGGCGTTCAATCAAACTGGATTCATTGGAATCGGTCAATCCACCAAAGAGGTCGAACTGGCCAATTGCCTCAGATCTCTTGATTTCAACAGCTGTGTCAATAATTTGTTCGTGAACTGACGACAGCCCTTTACGAGTATGACCGAGACTGTCGAATGCACCAGCCTTAACCAAAGAGTCGACAACTCTTCTGTTGCAGACTGAAATATCAACCTTCGCGATGAAATCATGAAAGTCAGCAAAGCGACCGACACGTGTGCGAGTAGTGACAATTGACTCAACGACATTGAATCCCACATTTCGAATTGCCGTGAGACCGAATCGGATGTCGGTTCCGCGCGGTGTGTAGTGGGCATCGGAGTCGTTTACATCGGGTGGTAGCACCTTAATTCCCATGCGCCGACATTCATTGAGATAAATTGCGGATCTGTCTTTGTCATCAGCCATCGATGTGAGAAGTGCCGCCATGTATTCCGCTGGATAGTTAGCTTTGAGGTATGCAGTCCAATAAGAAACTAGACCATAGCCAGCAGTATGCGCCTTGTTAAAGGCATAGTCCGAGAAGGGAACTAAGACTTCCCAAAGCTTGTTAATGGCAGGATCAGAAAAACCGCGCTCACGCATTCCCTCGCTGAATGGGACAAACTCCTTTTCCAGAATAGATTTCTTTTTCTTTCCCATGGCACGGCGAAGGAGATCAGCCTTACCCAGGGAATAGCCCGCCAATTGCTGGGCAATCGCCATGACCTGTTCCTGGTAGACGATAAGCCCGTAGGTGTCACCGAGTATCTCGGCCAAAGGTTCTTCCAATTCAGGATGAATGGGTAAAACTGGTTTACGCCCGTTCTTTCGATCCGCATAGTCATTATGTGCGTTTGCACCCATTGGTCCTGGTCTATACAGCGCCAAAACAGCGGAGATGTCCTCAAAGTTATCGGGCTGCATTGATCGCAAAAGGGAACGCATGGGACCACCATCTAGTTGGAAAACTCCCAAGGTGTCCCCGCGCGCTAGTAATTCGTAGGTAGGTCTGTCATCGAGGGCTAGTTCTTCGAGAACGATCACGGTACCGGTATTGCGCTCTATGTTGAGGAGGCAATCATCGAGGACGGTGAGGTTTCGTAGTCCTAAAAAATCCATTTTGAGTAGGCCGAGAGATTCACATGCACCCATGTCGAATTGCGTGATGATGGCTCCATCTTGTTCGCGCTTCCAGACCGGAATGACATCCATGAGCGGCTCTCGACAAAGAATCACGCCCGCTGCATGCACACCTGGTTGGCGCTTCAAGCCTTCGAGACCTTGTGCAGTGTCCACAACTTTCTTCACTTCTGGGTCATTGTCGTAAAGTGCTCGGAATTCCGCTGCCTCTGAGTACCGTGAGTCCTTCGGATTAAATGCGCCAGCTAATGTGATGTCTTTTCCCATGACGGAAGGTGGCATCGCTTTTGTGATTCGATCCCCTACTGCGTACGGCATGCCGAGAACCCGGGCACTGTCCTTGATGGCCGCCTTAGCCTTAATTGATCCGTAGGTGACAATCTGGGCTACGCGTTCTTCGCCGTATTTCTCGGTTGCATAGCGGATCATGTCTGCCCGGCGGCGTTCATCAAAGTCAATGTCGATGTCAGGCATGGAAATGCGTTCAGGATTGAGAAAACGCTCAAAAAGTAGACCATGCTCAATCGGATCGAGATCGGTAATGCCGAGTGCATAGGCGATCATGGCTCCAGCAGCCGAACCTCGGCCTGGACCAACCCTGATGCCATTCTCCTTTGCGTGGCGAACGAGGTCAGCTACCACAAGAAAATAACCGGGGAAGCCCATTTGAGCAATTACCCCGAGTTCATAGTGTGCTTGCTTACGAACATTGTCGGGAACCCCACGTGGATAGCGTTTACTGAGCCCGATTTCCACTTCTTTGACAAGCCACGATTCCTCGCTTTCCCCTGCGGGAATATCAGCACGAGGCATCAAGTTGGCGCCTTCATTGAAATCTACATTGCAACGCTCTGCAATGAGCAGTGTGTTGTCGCACGCCTCCGGGTAGTCAGACCAGACATGACGCATCTCAGCGGCTGATTTCAGGTAGAAGTCTCGAGCATCAAACCTAAATCTCTTTGGGTCATCCATTGTTGTTCGGGTTCCGATGCACAGAAGAACATCATGGGTTTCGGCATCGTGAGCGTGAACATAGTGAAGATCATTTGTTGCAACGAGAGGTAAACTTAAATCCCGTGCGATCTTTATCAGGTCCGGCATGAAGTTTCGTTCAATGGCAAGACCATGGTCCATGACCTCAGCGAAGAAGTTCCCCTGACCGAAGATATCCCTGAAATCAGCCGCCGCGGCCCTCGCTTTCTGATACTGGCCGGCCTGAAGCCACCGATTCACTTCACCGCTTGCACAGCCTGTTGTTCCAATTAACCCGGTGGAGTAGCGCTCCAGTAATTCACGATCAAACCGTGGCTTGTGATATTGCCCTTCTAAACTCGCCAGCGATGATAGGCGGAAAAGATTGTGCATTCCCGGAGTATTTTCAGCCCACAGTGTCATGTGGGTGTAGCTGTGCTTTCCTCGCCCGGCGCCGGGGTCCTCAGGAGTGCCTTCGTCAAAGCCTCCACCAAAATCAAATTGCTTGCGTTCAAATCGCCCTTGTGGCGCGTAATAACCCTCGAGACCAATAATCGGTTTAACGCCTGATGCTCTCCCTTTTTTCCAGAAGTCATAGGCACCGAATAAGTTTCCATGATCTGTCATGGCAATAGAGGTCATTCCTTGCTGAGCAGCTTCCGCGAAGAGGTCGTCGAGACGGGACGCACCGTCCAGCATGGAGTACTCC
>CAZVLV010000036.1:8081-9826 GCA_964628015.1 uncultured Aquiluna sp.
CCTGCTGCATCTTGTGTGCTACTCACGGACCACTACTTTCTCTTCCTACTACGACTGCAAAACCTGAAGAGCTCGGACGAGGTCTGGGGAATATTCACTCGTCAACTCAATTCGCTCGCCAGTACGCGGATGCTCAAAGGACAATTCCACGGCGTGAAGCCATTGGCGAATGAGACCCAATTTATCGGCGAGGACTGGATCCCCACCGTACATCGTGTCGCCGACAATCGGATGGCGCATCGCGGACATATGTACGCGGATTTGGTGAGTGCGCCCTGTTTCTAGAACCACTCTGAGTAGGGATGCATGTCGAAAGGCTTCCAGTGTTTCATAATGGGTGAGACTCGGCTTTCCCGCTTTCGTCACCGCGTATTTATATTCATGGCCTGGGTGACGCCCAATCGCGGCATCAATTGTTCCAGCCAATGGATCGAGTAATCCCTGAACAACTGCGTGATACACCTTATGTACTTCACGGTGTCGAAATTGATTTTTCATGCGAGAGTATGAGAGTTCATTCTTGGCAACGGCCATGAGCCCAGAAGTTCCGGCGTCTAGCCTGTGCACAATTCCTTCACGTTCCGGTGCTCCTGATGTACTGATCGAATAGCCCGCCGCTGCCAACCCACCAATTACCGTTGGCCCCTCCCAGCCTCTGCTCGGGTGCGCAGCAACACCTGGTGGTTTGTCCACCACGACTAGATCGTTATCGTCATAAATGATTGTCATGCCCGGCACAGGTTCGGCGACTATCTCGAGGGGCTCAGCAGTCGGAGCGGCATCTATGTCAATCTCGATGACCTGACCGGAGACGACTCGATCACTCTTGCTCAGGGTTTTCGTTTCACTCACCACCCCACCAGCGGCGATAATGACGGCTGCCTGGGATCGACTGAGCCCCAGTATCCTGGTGAGAGCGGTATCAATCCGTTCACCCTCCACCCCTTCGGGGATAGACACCACTCGAGCAGCCATGAATTAGTTCACGCCTCGTGTGCCATTGATGTTGTAGCCCCGAAGTAGCAAAATCGCGATCGTCGCACCGGAAATGACGACTGCCATGTCAGCAATATTGAAAATCGCCCAATACGGGAGTTGGATAAAGTCCACAACAAAGCCACGGAATGGTCCTGGTGAGCGAAACATTCGGTCAATTAGGTTTCCTACCGCCCCACCCAGTAGACCACCCAAAGCCAAGGCCCACGGGGTGCTACCCAATTGTCGGGAATATTTGAAAATCACAACCACAACGGCCAAAGCAATAATGGTGAAGACCCACGTGATACCCGTACCAATTGAAAAAGCGGCTCCCGTGTTTTCGGCATATGTGAATTTCAGAAGACCATTGAGAAGCACAACGGGGCCTTCGCCCGATTCCCTGCGCGGAAGCAGATACTCCTGGGCCCAATATTTTGTTATTTGATCCACAATGATGATGAGAAAAGCGGTTACACCAAAAATCTCAAGCTCACGCCGATTCGACCTTTTTTCCACTAGCCCACTCTACGTAGACCACCCTCCGCATTCAGTGCAGGACCTATGGTCGTTGGAATAAGCGTGAGTGCCCCGACCTCTTTAGTAGCGCTCTTCGGCCACCTTGCAGGCCATGCAAAGGGTTGCCCGAGGGAAAGCTTGTAGCCGGAGCTTGCCAATGGCTTTCCCGCAACCTTCACACACACCATAAGTTTTATCGTCTATTCGGCCCAGCGCGTGACGCACCTGCAGGAGCATCTCTCTCGCATTGT
>CAZVLV010000037.1:0-9787 GCA_964628015.1 uncultured Aquiluna sp.
ATGACAGGCCTTAGCCTTGAACTCGATGAAATCGTGGAAATAGCGGCAATCGTCACCGAATCAGACCTCACGGAAATCGACTCGGGGATATCGCTCGTTGTTCGCCCCAGCCAATCTGCACTAGACAACATGGACGATTACGTCACTACTATGCATACGGAATCGGGATTAATCACGGAAATTCCTGAGGGTATTTCACTTGAAGATGCACAATCACAAGTCCTCGAGTACATCAAAAGCCATATTCCGGAGCACAACAAAGGTCACCTCGCCGGTTCCAGTGTCTACGTTGATCGCGGATTCCTCGCCAAATACATGCCAGAAATTGACCAGCATTTGCATTACCGGTTAATTGACGTATCCAGCATCAAAGAACTGACTCGTCGCTGGTATCCCAAGGTGTATTTCAACTCTCCCGAAAAAACAGGAAATCATCGGGCCCTCGCTGACATTCGTGAATCAATTGCCGAACTCCGTTATTACCGCGATGCCATGATGGTAGAACTCCCCGGACCCGATGGCGCCACCGCAAAGTCCATCGCGGCGAACCACGTTGTAGTTCACGACTGAACATCAAACGACTGAACCCAATGGTCTATTCGCCGTCGGGATTCACATGGATGCGATACTAACGAACCTACGAAAGGATTCTGTTTCAGTGATAAATAACCCTCAGTTTCATCCTGATTATGAACTGGTAGCCGTTGATTCTGAGGGTATCTATCTCATTTCAGAGCGTGGACAAGTAGTCATCAAGAACCACGGACCATGCGCCGTGGCATCTGCAATTTACTCTGGCACACCGTCTGTCGAAGATCTCGTTTCGCAAAACATCATGCCTACCTACGACCTTTATCTACTCCTTGCTCGGTGGGAGCACCTGGGCTACATCCGCGAACGAGGGTCACATGGCACGCCCAGTGTCGCTGTGCACTTAATCACTCTGGGTGGCCTTGACGATTCCGCTGTTCGAACCGCACTTACCGCAGCAGGACACACACTTGTGTCAAGCCCACCTGATTCGGACACCGGATCGTCAGGACTCACCCTGGTCCTCACAGATGACTACCTCAACCCAGAACTCGCCGCCATCAATGAGAGTCATTTAGCATCAGAGACTCCATGGCTCTTGGCGCGACCAGGTGGTCAAATCCTGTGGACAGGGCCTGCATTCCGGCCTGGACAGTCAGCCTGCTGGGAGTGCCTCGCAGATCGATTACGCCAAGCGCGCCAGGTGGAGCAGTACCTGTCCAGTCGCGTGGGGCGAGTTGTGTACGCCCCGTGCCTTCAAGACTGGCAATCCACATCGATTAGCGCGGGAATGATTTCCGATTGGGTCACGATTTATGGGGCAGGGACCCCTGAGTCCATTGCTTTTGAGCAAGATCTTCAAACCTACGCCCGGTGGGATGGCACCCTGATGCGGCACCATATTGTTCGCCGTCCTCAATGCATGGCCTGCGGCGAAGGCAAAGTGCTCGCAACACAGTTACCACCACCTGTTGCACTCGAAGATTCACCCAAGGCATTTCGTGCAGATGGCGGACATCGGATTTCGAATCCTGCTGAGACAATCACGAAATATCAACACCACATAAGCCCCATCACCGGAGCCGTCACTGCTCTCGAAGTAACGCCGACGGGCGATTCACCCCTGATTAACGTCGTTTTCGCCGGACACAATCTAGCTATCCGTCGGGGTAATCTCGCGGGATTGAAGTCAGGACTTCGTCAATCAAGCGCCGGCAAAGGAATAACACCAGAGCAGGCGCGCGCCAGCGGACTGTGTGAAGCACTGGAACGGTTCTCTGGAAACTTCACGGGTGTCGAATTTCGTCGCCGAGGAACCATGGAGTCATTTGGGGATTCAGCTTTAGACCCGCGCTCGATTTTGCACTGGAGTGAGAACCAGTACGCCAATCGACACACGTGGATTGAGCAAATGACGAGCTTCAATACGGTGCCATTACCTTTTGATCCGAGTCTTGAGCTCGATTGGTCCCCCGTCTGGTCATTCACAGAAAACCGCCACAAATGGCTACCTACCCAACTGCTCTACTACGGATATCCCTTTCCTGAACATGAATTTTTCGGCTGGGGCGATTCGAATGGAAATGCGGCAGGAAATACGTTGTCAGAAGCAATTGCGCAAGGATTCTTTGAGCTAGTCGAACGTGATGCTGTTGCCATGTGGTGGTACAACCGGCTGCAGCGCCCCGCCGTTGATTTAAGTTCATTTGACGACCCATATATTGGCAAACTTATTGATTACTATCGAGACATCAATCGCGAAGTGTGGGCACTAGACCTCACTCATGACCTCGGCATACCCGTGGTGGCCGCAGTCAGCCGAAGAATCGATCGAGATCCACAAGACATTGTTTTTGCATTCGGTTGTCACTTTGATCCCCACATTGCTGTTGTGAGAGCACTGACGGAAATGAATCAATTCCTGCCCGCGGTTCTTAACGTCGATCGAGATGGCAAATATGCCTACGATGATCCTGAGGCTCAAGAGTGGTGGAAAACGGCGACTATCGACAACCAGCCATACTTGCTTCCGAGTAGTGCACCCATGACCACTTCACGCGATTGGGTCGATTTATCGACAGACGACTCTGCGGAAGATGTTCGATTGGCTCAGCGTATTGTTGAATCGAAGGGTATGGAGTTCCTGGTGCTGGATCAAACACGACCCGACATTGGGCTTCCCGTTGCCAAAGTAATTGTTCCTGGTCTGCGGCATTTCTGGTCGCGACTTGGGCCGGGACGGCTTTATACGGTTCCCGTCGACATGGGATGGATTGATCGACCACGTGAAGAGCATGAACTCAACCCCATTGCCATGTTCGTGTAATTGGAGAACAGTGTGAATTTAAGTACTTTGAAACCCTTGGCAGCCGATCGAATTGCCTACCGCTGGTCTGACGAACTGCAAATAATCAACCACGATGGCACGAACTACATCGCGGGAGCAGTCACGGCTCGCCCTGTACCGCCATCTCTCCTTGAACCTGCCACCATGATGCTTCAATGGCGCACAGAACAAGAACTCACACAGGACATAGCAGCAGATCAATTGGTTAACCTCTTGTCAGCTATTCGTCGGTGGACCACAAGTGGCTATGCCTTGCAGGAGTTTCGCGATTCCACATCGGAACCACTGATTCGCATCAGACAGGTGGGTGGAACCCTGCTTCAAGATGTTCGATCTATTCCTCAACGAGTCCGCCTGTCTCGATTTACCGTTATGCGCCAATCAGGCGGTGAACTTATTGTGGAACAACCTTCTGGAAATAGTGTCGTGTCCTGCGTTGATCCACGGGCATCCATGCTTATTGCTCGGCTCGCCAAAACCATGTCCGCAGAGGACCTCACCGATAGCGGGCTCGATCTGGCTGATATTCAGCGCATATTCGCCGTGCTCGTCGCAAGCAGGATCGCCGGCGAGGTGAATGAACGTGATTGTCTCGATGAAGAAGACAATGAAACTCTGCGCCCCTGGGCTTGGCACGATGTTGCAACTCACTTTCGGTCGCGACGAGGCAACCATCGCTATCCGGCACATGGTTCTTATCACTTGAAAGACAAGCAACCACCCGAGCCTGGCATCAAGGCGCCCATGAGCGAACACGTAATTGCATTACCAATTGTCGATATCGATGCCCTGCGGGTATCGGATATCTCACTCACAGATGCGATCGAAGATCGTTTCGCAGGTCGAGATCACTCAGAAGATCCGCTGACTCTCAACGAACTCGGGGAATTATTGTTTCGATCCGCTCGGGTTCGCTGGTACTCCGCTCAGTCAGACGTATTGCCTTATGACCACACCAGTCGCCCATACCCCACTGGCGGGGCAACCTACGATTTGGAAATATATGTAACGATTGCACACTGTGATGGCATCGAGCCCGGTTTCTATCATTATGACCCTGATCGCCATGTCTTAGAGTTTCTCTCTCCTCCCACGGATGCTTCGTCACACATGCTTCTTGATGCCCACTATGCAACTGCGGGACTGGGGACGCCGCAGATTCTTCTCACTCTTACCAGTCGTTTCGCCCGAATTAGTTGGAAGTACGAAGGCATGGCTTATGCCACAACATTGCGAAATGTTGGTGCCTTTTACCAAACTATTTGGCTTGTTGCCACATCCATGGGTATTGCATGCTGTCCCCTAGGTGGCGGAGACGTCAGTGCGTTTGCGGCTGCCAGTGGCATCGATCCCATGCAGGAATCTAATGTGGGCGAAGTGATGTTGGGCAAAATGTCTCCAACGGGCACCCGCGGAAATCGCACACTCGACGCACGCCAAGGCATTTGGTCTGAACGTGCATGAAACTTCACGCAGTGATCATCAAGTCATAAGGGCCCTTGGGCAAGCAGCTCCATTGGGTCGACTACCTGAATTTGTTCCTCAGGTCACAACGGATTCGCTACTCACAGCTGCGATGCGTTCGGCGCTACTCACACGCAATTGCGGTAAGGACTCTCTTAATCCGCTGGGAATCGCTGACCCCGAACTTGCAGAGTTTATAGGACCTGTAGTCGTTGCGGACCCTGCTCGTCTGCCAGATTGGGCTGAGACACTCATTGAACTTATTGATTGGTGGCAGGTGCATTCGGACCCCACATGGATTTCAGCAATTCAATGGAAAGTCGACGACACAGTAAACGCCGTCAATACACATCTCTCACGTGATGCCCGACAATCACTCATTGCACAAGCATTGAGCAGTGGCGTTCCACCAGAAAACCCACGTGACTTATTGATCGAAGCCCCCGCTCGTGCATACGCGGTGGGTTTGCGAATCACTCGCACTCTATCCAACTTTATTGAGTTTGTTGAACGCCTGGAAAAGGATTCCGAACTAGTCTGCGAATTGATTGGCGCACCGTGCGCCTCTATTGCAGACTTAACAATGGACTGCGGCGACCCTCATAACGGGCAACGTTCAGTCATGATCGTGACATTTGATTCTGGTGCCAAGGTCGTCTACAAGACCAAGAACCTCAAGGTGCAAATACTCTGGAACTCAATTCTCGAACTAATTAACCCGGTGATACATGAAGAATTTGCATTCCGCGGACCTCAAGCAATTCCCTTAATCGCTCGTGACAACTACGCATGGGTGAAATATCT
Source organism: uncultured Aquiluna sp. (assembly GCA_964628015.1). Taxonomy (GTDB): domain Bacteria; phylum Actinomycetota; class Actinomycetes; order S36-B12; family S36-B12; genus UBA4592. The sequence goes on from CAZVLV010000037.1 coordinate 5,147, forward strand.
CGAGCAAAGCCCTGCCCAAGAAGACTCCGAGGCTGTTCACCGATTCATGGTACGCATGGGATGTTTGTCACTGGTCGCATCGCGGCTGCGTGCAAATGACTTGTGGGGCGATAACTTAATTACACAGAATGACCAGCCATACATCATCGATGTGGAAACATTGCTGCAGCCGGTTGTCGACTTCAGCATCGATGCTCCACATTTGCATACGGGACTAGTTTCCCTTCGTTCGTCGCCGCATCCTGACCTGCCTGCCACCGAACTCGGGGCCTTAACCTACTCAAAAAACATTATTTCTGGCATGGAGGCAACGAGTAATTCATCGCAACGCGGCTCAGGTTTCGATGCAGTGATCGACGCAGATAAACAAGGACGATCGTGGGTATCAATCGTGATGGATGAGCGACGCCCCACGCTCCAAGGAGAGCCCCCGCACCTAATTGACTGGTTTGATTCTTTCGCGGAGGGTTATCGATCGGCTTCCCGTGCCTTATCCCGTGAGTCATCGCGTTTGACAGCTTTAGTCTTCGAACATTCCGCGGACGTATCCCGAGTAATTATCCAGGGCACTTTTGATTACTACCGTGCTATGAACTCTAGTTGGTTGCCTCAATACTGCCGTGATACTCGTGCGAGGACTCTTGCCCTCATGCGCACTGTGAACAATTGGCACGGGGGCAGGTACCTTGAATCACCATCCATCGCATGGGAGGAAGCGGTGGCGTTGGCTGACGGCGATATTCCTTATTTCACATCTCGAGCTGATTCCGTAGCCCTATTCAATGGTGATATCGCCTTGGGCGACATCGCCGTTCTAAGCGGAATGGAATCAATCACTTCACACATCGATTCCATCGACAATACAGAACAAGAACTCACTGAGATCTATGCACAAGTATCTTCCGATTTACTCGACGGTGAAACCTTCAGATCTCGTCAGGCATCCACTACGAGTCTTCACGCTGCAGGCATGAGCGCCATGAAGAGTCACAAGGAGTTTCGCAAGCATGCCAGTGACCTTGTAGATTTCATTGAGGAGTGGCGGGCTGATCCACGACATCGGGGTGTGGTTGAGGAGCCCCGCAGTGCAATGCGGATCGTGGGTCCAGTTCCCTTCGATGTATGGAACGGTGGGGCAGCCGCCGCACTTCTGCTCGTGGAGGCAGGTCGCGATCCACACGGGATAATGCTGGCTCAAGCCATTGAATTCGACCTCGAGCAATTCACTCGATGGCAAAGCCCCCTTCGCGGACCATGGCTATCTCCCGTGAGTGGAATTCTGGTCGGCCTCATGGCAGGACTACCCGCCCCCTACAGAGCCGCACAGAATTCTGCTGTGGAGTTAGCGCGTCTGGCCCCATCTTTGTTCCCTGATCACGCTGTATCCCCGAATCACGGTCAGGATGGACTGGGCGACCGTGTCTGGTCACAGACAGTCCTGGCTCAGGCTGGATGTATCACTGGGGTGATTGCGCAACCCGCACCCATGACTACAGAGCCATATTGGGGGCTCCTGCCGACAACACAGGTTCGTCGAAGAATGGTGGCGGAGGCGAACCCACACACACTGTCGTCAGCAGAGCTTATTGCGCTGGGTGAAATCCCCGGTCGCGCAGACGAAGCCGCACACCTGCTGTGTCGAAACCACTCGGAATCTGGTCGCTGGCTCGGTGATCGATTGGCCGATGACAGGCTGCTCTTATCTGGAATATGGGGATTAGTGGGGGTTGCCCGTACATTGCTCCGAGCAAGTGGCCAATCCATACCTTCATTTCGAGATCCACTCCCGCCACCTAGTGGGTAAGCGCCGAATCTTGACTATTAGCAAATCTTGACTATTGGCACGCCTCGCATGCAGGTTCTTCTAGACTGACGTTCCCACACAAAGTGGGAAGTTCGTATGCCTGTGATCAACAATGGAGGTTTCACAGTGGCTAGTCCGTTTCGGGACAACGCGATTGCATCTCTGTCTAACTCACAGGATGTTCGGTCCCGCACTTCGTTAATCAGCCCCCGCCGCTGGCTGGTGGCACTTGCGGTCATTGCCCTGCTCATTGTTGGGCTGCTGTACTCAGCAATCAATTCTCTCGTCACCCCCGCGCAGGGAGTCGGATGGATGGACAAGGGGGGCTTCACCACCATTACTGCACCCGTTTCTGGACTCATGAATGACGCGTCCATCACCACTGGAAAAAGCGTTCAAGAGGGCGAAGTTTTGGGGCGCATCCTCGAGAGTAACGGGGTAACCACTGAAGTTCTTGCCCCACAAGATGCCGTTGTCATGCAGTATGCAGGCGAGAGCAGCCAGTGGAGTGTGACCGCTGGCGATCCATTGATGACGCTGGCCATTACTTCTCGCGACCCTCAACTGTTCATTTTGTTGCCCGGCAGTAATGCCACCGGACTAACCCGCGGCGATGTTGTTGTAGGGGCTAAAGCATGGGCCGAGCCCGATTTAGGCAAACCCGTCGAGTGCACCGTTGCTGCGTTGACCCCCTACGAGCAGCCGGGTATTGGTGCGGTCACGTATATGCCAGCGCCGTCTGTTGCACAGTTCGTTCAATCAACGAACTCCGTGCAGTGGGCAAAGGCCGAGTGCCCTTCAAGCGCGTACACCCAATGGCTGGTGGGCAAAGTCATGCCGGTAACAGTTGAATTGGAAAATCGCGGACTACTATCCTTCGTCTTTGGTGGACTGTCCTAATGTCTGAATCACCAATCGACTCATCAAGGTCTCCCAAAACAACTCGCAAGCTCCCTTCCCCGCGTCGACGAAACAAAGTGCCGACCGTGATGCAGATGGAGGCTGTGGAGTGCGGTGCCGCGTCTCTCGCCATGATCATGAGTTATCACGGGCGCCATATTCCACTACAGACCCTGCGCGATAAATGCCAAGTAAGTCGAGATGGGACTACTGCCCTTCAAGTAGCTAAAGTTGCGCGCTCCTACGGAATGACAGCTACCGGAGCCCGCAAAGAATTGCATGAACTTGACCAATTGCAAACTCCATTTATCGCCTTCTGGAGTTTTTATCATTTCGTTGTCGTTGAAGGGTGGGACGCACATTGGGTTTATCTCAATGATCCTGCGACCGGTCCGCGACGGGTTTCGTGGGACGAAATGGATTCCTGCTTCACAGGTGTAGCAATCGATTTTGATATCTCACCTACATTCGAAAAAGGTGGCAAGAAACTCTCTATTTGGGCATCACTTCGCAAGCACCTCAGTCCTTATAAGGGCGCACTCGCCTTTGCAGCACTTGTCGGAGTATTCGCATCCATACCGGGAATTGCCGCGGCCGGGTTCCTCTCCTTTTTCATTAATGCCATTCTGGGAGCCAATAACTCCGGAGTCGCCACGGGTTTCATCATTGCCGTCCTTATCGCGCTCGTGGCACAAATAGTCTTGAACTGGATTCAACGAAGAGTCATGTTGGACATTACGACCGAGTTCACGACAAGTCTTGCGGCCGAGATGACCTGGCGGGTCTTGCGCCTGCCCATGCGGTTTTTCACTCAACGCCAACCAGGGGAAATTTCCTGGCGGCTTCAAATGCCTAGCATGGTGTCACTATTGCTCGCGGGCCCTCTACCCACCGCAATCGTTGGGCTGATCTCCATCATTCTCTATTTGTTTGCCATGACTGTCATCAGTCCACTGGCAGCTCTCTGTGGCTTGGGCATCGGATTACTCAACTTTGCAGTGCTGCGCTCTTTGGCCCGCAAACAAACAGATCGACAGCAATTACTCATGCAGGAACAAGGAAAGCTTTCCGCGGTTGCCTCTTCAGGGCTGTCTGGAATCGAATTCCTCAAGGCCACGGGCGGCGAGGATGAAATCTTTACTCGATTTGCAGCCCAGAACGCCCGTGTCGTAAACGTGCGGCAGCAAACAGGGGCCAGAACCCAAGTCATGACCACCGTGCCCGCCTTTCTGGGGATCATCGCTTCTGCGCTCGTCTTGGGAGTTGGTGGGGCACAAGTTATTGCTGGCGATTTGTCCATTGGGTCTTTAGTTGCGCTTCAAGTCCTGATCGCTGGATTCCTCGCACCTTTCGCCACTTTGGTTCAGGTTGGAAATTCCTTGCTGCAGTTTCGGGCCACTCTTCCCAAGATTGATGATGTCCTTGACCAGGATCCAGAAATAGATGGGTTGCGGTCCCATGTTCAGGTTCGGGAGAACAATCATGAAATCGATGTGACAGTAGATGTGCCTGTTGGGAAATTAACAGGTCGCATCGAATTCCGCGATGTCGTATTTGGTTACAGCCGAGGAGCATCACCTTTGCTCAAGGGGTTGTCTTTCACGGTGGAACCAGGTCATCGAATTGCCTTTGTTGGAACATCGGGGGCGGGCAAGTCAACAGTTTCTCGGTTGCTATGCGGACTCGAACAACCTTGGGAAGGAAGTATCTTGCTTGATGGAGTCCCTCGGTCTGATATTCCCGGCTCAATCCTGAGCGCATCTTTGGCGCTGGTTGATCAATCAATTGTTTTATTTCAAGGGACCATTCGAAATAACCTCACTCTGTGGGACAACTCAATTGCTGCTGATCGAGTGACCGCTGCTGCAATTGACGCCCACATCAACGACGTTATCGCATCTCGTCCAGGTGCCTATGAAGCGGAGATCGCCGAGAAT
>CAZVLV010000038.1:0-9644 GCA_964628015.1 uncultured Aquiluna sp.
TTTTGGTTCTTGATGAAGCCACAAGCGCCCTCGATGCTTTTACTGAAATCGAAATCGACAACGAGATTCGGAGTCGTGGATGCACAACAGTCGTTATTGCTCACCGGTTATCAACAATCCGCGATGCAGACTTAATCCTGGTACTTGATAAAGGACGAGTTGTACAAAGCGGTACCCACGATGAATTACTTGCAGAGACTGACGGTCTGTACCGAGAGCTGGTGGAGAACTAATGTCTTCTGAACTCATTGCGGGCCGCACCGCCCAGGTCCCGCAGTCTGGACACGATGTCGGCACTCGACTGCCCAACGGAACCATAAGCGTTGATGCCTCTCAACCGTGGCGTTGCGACTCGGGAGCTTGGTCGTGGAAAGTTCTCGAGGGAAGGGTCGACCTTTTTTGGGTTGAGCACAATGGGCGTGGGCGGCGAATCCCCGTCCGATCCTTTAGGGCAGGTGAGATCCTTTCCAGCCTTCTCGAGCCAGTAAGCGATGGTCACACGATCGCGGTCGCCATTCCTGGAACGACTCTTGAGCCCAAGGAGTACTTACCCCCCGTTGGCCTCAGAGAGTCCATAGCCGTCATTGCACAAGGCCACCTATCCTCGGAATCACTTCGCATCGATGCATTGGGTGGGCGCGATGCTGATCTCTTGACTCAAGCTCAGGCTGATCTTGAGCGAATCAGATCTGGTAAACGAGTAGCCGTCAGCGACCCTTTTGAAGAGGCCGTTCGCCTCCTCTGTGCCGAAGAAGGCGTCACGCTCTTACCAGGGGAAGTGAGAGGCCAACTGGGTTTGCTAGCTGCCACCCAGTCGAAACTCGGCACGACTACAGCCCGCGGTCGAGCGGTGACCCTTGAAGGAAGATGGTGGACACGTGATGGCGACGCATTTCTGGCGCGGAAAAGCAATGGAGACATTGTTGTAGTTGTACCCCTGAAAAGCAGAATCACTCTCGGCAAGCGCAATGCCCACAATTACGTTGCGATTGATCCCGCCACTGGCACCGAACAGATTGTCAACGAACTTATTGCACAAGAGATTGATTCAGAAGTCGTTGTTATTCACCGGGTCATGTCCGCACAGATTCAGAACATGCGCAGCCTCTTGGGAACAACCCGGCGAACTTGGCGCAAGGAATTCATTTGGACCACACTCCTTGCACTCGGAGCGAGCCTTATGGGGCTTCTCGTGCCCATTGTTTTGGGAAAAATCATTGGTGTTGCGGTTCCCAACCGTTCTAGTCAAGCCCTCCTTACTCTCGTGCTGATCATGTTCAGTGCAGCATTCGGATTGTTCATTTTCGAACTGACACGGAACTTCACGCTCCTGCGACTGGGAGGAGAAGTCGATCGCAACCTGCTGCCAGCCGTATGGGATCGCGTTCTTCGCCTACCGACTAGTTTTTTTCGACAGTACGAAGTTGGAGATTTAACTACTCGGATCATGGGAATTGACCAAGCGCGCCAACTTGTTGGCGATCTCATCATTGTCACCGGTTTATCTGCCGTTTTTGCCGTAGTCAACCTCGTACTCGTAGCCACAGCCGTTCCACAGTTAATTCTTCCCGCACTCGCGGTCATTGGGGTTTTCTTGATTGTCTGTGCATTCGCTCTGAGATCCGCGCAATTCTTTAATCGGACAACAGCCCAAGCACAGGGCCAGCGAGATGCTCTCGCCCTGCAACTAGTCAATGGAATTGCAAAAATTCGGGTTGCAGGGGCAACTGCCACAATGTTTCGCCGGTGGGCAGAAATAATGTCCTTCGGACAACGGCAACAACTCCAGGCCTCGCAACGTAATGACATTACAAGTGTGGCGGCAGCAAGTCTCGGGCTCTCCGCCAGCTTGGTCGTCTACTTCACAGCAATGCTTAACGGTGATTCGATCAACATTGCAGCTTTTGCTGTCTTCGCATCCGCCTTGGGCATGGCGACAGGTGCTGCTGGCTCCATCGTGATTGTCGTCAGTCAATTGGGCCGAGCGCGCGTGCTAGTGGACAGAGCTGAGCCTGTTCTCACTACCCCAACCGAACAAACCCATAACGGTGCGGAGATCACTCTCGATGGGCAAGTGACATTCACCGAGATGCATTTTCGCTACTCCCCAGAAACCCCACTCGTCCTTGACGGTTTCTCACTCACGGTTCCTGCAGGTTCTTTCACCGCAATAGTGGGAGCTTCGGGCTGTGGCAAGTCAACGGTGTTGAGGTGCCTCTTAGGATTCGAGCAGCTAGAAAGCGGATCGGTTTCTCTGGACGGCTTTCCACTTACCGAACTGGATCTAGGTAACGTGCGTCGTCAATTCGGGGTCGTCATGCAGAAGTTCTCACTGTTCGGGGGAACAATTCAGGACAACATTATTGGTGGTCGAGACCTAACTCCCGACGATGCTTGGATCGCGGCCGAGCAAGTTGGGCTCGCAGACTTCATTCGTAGCTTGCCCATGACAATGCACACCATGCTGATGGACGGAGGCGGCACGCTATCTGGTGGTCAGATTCAACGCTTGCTTTTGGCCCGAGCCGTCGCAGGAAATCCGAAGGTAATAATTCTCGATGAAGCGACGAGCGCTCTCGACAATCCAACTCAACAAATAGTGACCGATTCATTGTCCAGCATGTCCGCAACCCGCATAGTGGTTGCACATCGGTTATCGACCATTCACCGTGCTGACCAGATCGCCGTGGTAGACGCGGGTCGAGTTGTTGAACTAGGCACTCATGAAGAGCTACTATCCCTCAGCGGAAAGTACTCCGAACTCGTTAAGCGCCAAATCTAAAACGTGAGCGTCCTTCTAGGGAATGCACTAACCGGCTGTACCAGCGGAACTTACAGTTCCCGCTGAGCCAGGAAGGCTGACGCAGAGAAAAGTGCTGGCCGTTGCGGCTGAGCTAGCCGTACTGCCACCAGCAGCGCTCGCCAAGAGTTCGTCATCAACGAGTGTTTTTTCCGGGACAATGAAGTAGGCCTTAGTGGGGGATGCCTCTACAACCTCGATCTGCATTCCTTCGGGAACCTCGACACCCGCCTCAAGCAGTGTGCCAGCCGGGTTGGCGAGGAGAGCTTGCCTGAAATTCGAATCGGTGGCGGCACGAGCCATAATGTCGGCGTACTGGCGTTGCGGATCCATGGGTGCTCCTTCGCGGGGGAACGGTCAATCTGAGGGACCGACCGGGATTCCAAGGCTAACGTGATTGTCAGGTTTTGACCAGCAGGTTACCTCGTATGCGGGCCCCAGATTACTAGGGCCTATTCCCGCACGTTGTTCGCCTTGGGTGATGTACGATCCGCGGAGAGTTCGATCATGATTCATGGAGCCTTTCAATCTTTGAATCTCTGACAGGACTGAGAGAAACCCGACCGAACCAGTCCGAAATCCATCAACCTGAGGAAGCTATTTATGGATAACACCGATTACGAACGTGCTTATGCCACTGTCATAGCCCGAGTGTCCATTGATCCGGAGTATCGAGCCACGCTTTTGGCGGACCCGGTGGCCACGTTGCGCTCCGAAGGAATTGAGTTTCCCGATGGAGTAGAGATTGAGATTCTCGAAACATCTGCCACCAAGGGTTACCTTGTGATTCCTAATGCAGATGCCGCCAGCGATGAAATTCTCAGCGCTGCTGCAGGTGGCGGTACTGCCTCCACAGCCGGAACCGCTGGCAGCCTCATGTGCTTCACTGGACCATCCACCATAGGAACGGCGGGCAGCGCCGGTTCCGTGTGCAGCTAATCCCATCCATCGACGAAAGGTAATCCCCCATGCTGAACGAAGAAGGAATACGGTCCTATGCCGATCTCATTGCCAGAGCTGCTACAGATCCGGAGTTCTTTGCAACCCTGGCGAAAAACCCTGTGGCGGAATTGACGGCGGCTGGGGTTGAAGTACCTGACAATGTGAAGATTCACGTAGTTCGCAACACACTAAATGAATTTTACATAGTTGTTCCCGAAGCCTCACTTCTCGAAGACGAGGCGCTGGCAGCTTCTGCAGGCGGAAGCACAGCTGGAACTGCCGGATCAGTAAGCACGGCTTCCACTCTTGCAAGTTGCCTTGGCTCAATCGGCAGTGCCGGCAGTGCTGGCAGTGCCGGCTAATAGTCCGGTGCGCCCACTCGAGAGCATCCGCGCCAAGCAATCTACGAGACTTGGCGCGAACATCGAAACTAAGTTTTCAACTCAATCCGACTAACCATAAGGAGACACCCATAATGGGAAATGAAGATCAAGGTCGCGCATTCATGAATGTCGTAGCTCGCGCCATGAGTGACGAATCATTCCGAGCATCACTGAAAGCCGATCCCGTTGCAGTGCTCAAGACAGAGGGTGTGGATATCCCAATCGACATGAAGGTGACTGTCGTGCAGGCCTCTCCGACCGAAACATTTATTGTTCTGCCAGACCCGGCCACGGTAAACGACGAAGTCTTAGCTGCCGCTTCGGGAGGCAGCACCGTCGGATCCGGCGGAACAGTTGGTAGCGCTGGAACAGCTGTTTCCTGTGTATCCACCATCGGATCAGCAGGAACTGCTGGCTCGCACTAGTTCTACGAACACCCAATACCCATCCTCCACACCCATCCTCCACACCCATCCTCCACACCCATCCTCCACACCCACCCACCATCAGATTGGACGAAAGAAAATGGACAACGAAGAACAAGGCCGGCTTCTCTCAGCAGTTGTAGCCCGCGCCATGAGCGATGAAGCTTTCCGTGCTTCCCTGATAGCAGATGCTGCGACAGTATTGGCTGCCGAAGGAATCACCATCCCTGAAGGCGCAACGCTAAATGTATTGCAGGCCTCACCAACGCAACTTTTCCTCGTGCTACCAGATCCTCAGTCAATTGACGATGAATTACTAGCATCGAGCGCTGGTGGCAGTACGGTTGGTTCTGCAGGTACCGTTGGATCTGTTGGAACTGCATCGCTTACTTCTACATTTATTGGCACCCTCGGGTCTGTCGGCACTGCTGGCACAGCCGGCTCCGCATAACCCCCCACTCTCAAAAGCTCACCACAACTCTACGAAGCACAGGAGAAGAAAATGGATAACGAAGAACAAGGTCGCCTCACCCTCGCCGTCATCGCTCGCGCCATGAGCGATGACTCATTCCGCGCCGCTTTGACTGCAGATCCCATCGCAGTGCTCGCAGCTGAGGGTGTCACCGTCACTGAAGGCGTCAAGGTAACAGTTTTGCAAGCCAACGCTAACGAAACATTCTTGGTTCAGCCGGACCCTGCATCCGCAAACGATGAACTTCTCGCAGCATCTTCCGGCGGAAGCACCGTTGGAACGGGTGGCACAGCAGGCACGTTCGCATGCTCAACAGCACCTGCCTGCGCACTCTGTGTGGGCACTGCAGGTTCCGCCTGATCAAGTCCATGGCGTCTATAGGCGCTATACAAAACCAGCAGTTTTCCGTTCCCCCTGGGACAGCGAAAGCTGCTGGTTTTGCTTTGCTTGGAATGTTTAGTCCTCACCCCTAGACACCGCAGCAACCCACCTCGCTAGACTCAGCAGGCTAGGTTGAACCACTCGCTCGGCGGGTTCATTCAACCTAACGCGGTGGGTGTAGCTCAGCTGGTAGAGCGCTGCGTTGTGGTCGCAGATGCCGCGGGTTCAAGTCCCGTCACTCACCCCACCTTTCCCTGAAAAAATGAGGGGAAACGCGTTCAATGGGAGCACTCTCCGTGAGGGATACGAAAGACATGAACAACGACGTGGCACACGCCTCGATTCGCTCCATCAATTCACGACAGTCCGTACTCAGCGCATTCTCGCGCAACTCATTCATGTCGATTGGGTCGTACGGCTCATTCATGTCGATTGGCTCAGTCGGCTCAGCCTTCTCGATCGGTTCAATTGGGAGCTTCGCGTCGGTCCTCAGCGTGCTGTCGGGCGCATCGAAGTTGGCCGTGATGTCCTGGAGGAACAGTCGAAACTAGAGCGACAAGTCTGTGCTAACCACTGCAGTGCTAGGCCGCGGGTTCAAGGCCCGTCACTCACCCCAACTTCTTGGTTTCCTGGCGCATTCTGCGATCCGCGAGTCCTTCTACCTTCGATGCCGCCGAAACTGCTGCCAAGCACCCGTTGACCACAATGCCAGAACAACTAGCACTGGTTGAAATAGCAATCGGATGAATCTGGCCGAATCTGAATCCAAACCAAAGGCGTCAGTTTGCGTCACGAATTGCGAAATATTTCCGGGGAAAATGATGATGAAGAAACCAGCTGTGAGCCAACCAACCAATGCTCGCTGTCGAGGAAGCGCAATCAACGCAATTGCAAGTGCGATCTCCACGACACCGGAAATGTAGATCACCGCTTCGGCACCAGGAACCCATAGAGGTACCTGAGCAGTGAACTCAGCGGTATTAGTGAAATGCCCGATACCTGCGATGAGAAGTATCGCCGCCAACACAATCCGCCCGATCAACCTCACCGTCATGAACGAAACCTTACTGAGATCGATTTGCGCTCTAGCGATTAGTGACCGGGGCGACAAGGACGCTCTCGGCATGTGAGTCAAGGCCAACGGATCGACGTAATCCGCGACCACCTGTTACTGCGAGCACAATTCCAAATACGGCGGCACCAACCAGCACAATCATGGTTCCGGAAGGAACGCCTGCGTAGTAGCTGGCATACATACCTATCAACCCGCTGAGGGTTCCCACAATCGTGCTGATCAGCAGCATTTTGGAGAAGGAGTCGGTAAGCATGCGGGCTACCACAGCGGGAATCACAAGCATGGCAGCTACGAGTGTTACACCAATTACGGTCAGTGTTGCCAGGATCGAGAGTGACAAAATGATCATGAGATAGGCATCGGTGCGATTAACTCGGACACCCGAGACATCCGCTACATCCGGATCGAATGTCATAAAGAGTAAAGCTCGGTATCGGAAGAAAACAAAAAGACCAGAGATCGCGGAAATGACTGTGAGTCCCACCATCTGGGTCACGGAGATTCCCAAAATGCTACCAAAAAGCGCGCTCTCAAATGAAGGGCCGCTGTTACCAAACTTGGCAAAGAGCGCAACACCGAGCGCAAACGAGGCAGTAGTGATGACACCAATGGCAGCATCCGCGCCCACCCGACTTCGCTTCGCCACCGAAGTAATGGCCAACGCTGAGGCAATACCCCAGAGCCCTGCGCCCAGTAAGTAAAACTGTGCGGCAAATAGCTGTGCAGCAGCGAAACCACCAAAGATCGAGTGAGAAAGGCCGTGGCCGATATAACTCATGCCGCGTAACACAATGAACACGCCGATAAATCCAAGGAGAGCACCTGAAAGGCTTGCCACAAAGAGGCCTTTTTGGAAGAAAGCAAACGACAGAGGCTCAATGAGGGTTTCCATGTCAACTCACCCCTTCATTCATTCGGGGTTCGCGCATTTCATCGACTACCACGCGCATGCCCAGATGCTCCAGTACCTCCATACGAGCACCGAACGTTTCCTCGAGGACCTCGGGTCGAATCACGTCGGCGGGACTTCCATCCGCAACGATTCGATGATTCACACAGATCAAGTGGGGCAGGTGGGTGGCCATGCCATTGAGATCATGGGTGGTGAGCACAATTGCTACTCCATCTTCATGAAGATCGGCGAGCAAATGCAAAACATCATGGCGGGTAGAGACATCAACACCACTTGTTGGTTCGTCGAGGAGAAGCAACTGCGGGTTACGCAACAGGGCCCTGGCAAGGAACATGCGCTGTTGTTGGCCACCGGAAAGACTACGAATATGCCGCCCAGCTAGTTGTGAGATACCGAGACGATCCAGTACCCGGGCAACCTCTTGCTTCTCCCCTGCACTTGCCCACGGCAACCTGCGCCCCTGGGTGCGAGACATGAGCACACATTCCTCAACCGTGATGGGGAAATTCCAGTTCACTGTTTCCAATTGAGGGACATAGGCAATTCGTAGGTCTGGAATTGTGCTGATTGATCCGCTTTTTGGCTTCAACGTTCCAAGTAATAGGCGCAGCAGTGTGGTCTTACCTGCCCCCGAAGGGCCGACGATTCCGGTGAACTGATCTTCACAAACCTTCAGCGAGACATCCGACAGAACAATGCTGTGGTCGTATCCCGCCGAAACATTCTCGAGGGCAATCAGTGTGGGGCCGACACCGGTTCCTGTCACTGAGGGTAGACCGCGTTGTCCTTGATTGGGCTGGTGATATCGACTGCATCAATATTGGTCGATGTTCCGCCAAGGCCATTAATCATGGTGGCAAAGTTGTACTGCATGAGCCCAAGCCATGAGTGATTTACTTCCCCGGGCGCACCGGGGAGATCATCGTCACGAAGTGAGTCTTCATAGCGAGCACCGGTTGCACGACCGATCTCTTCCAATATGGGTGAAGGAAATACTTCGGATCCGAAAATGGTGGGCACGTTCTCATTCTCCACCTGGCGAATCAAGTCCGCGACCTCACTGGGCGTTGGTTCGGCAAAATCACCTGGCTGGACAGCACCAATAACGGTCCACCCATAATTCTTGGCGAAGTACGCATATGCATCGTGATAGGTGAGAAGCTTCAGGTTTCCTTCAGGAACAGTCTCTTGATCCTTACGAACAGCATCTCCGAGAGCCTGAGCTTGCGCAGCGAAGGACTCGTAATTGGCAGCAAAGATATCGGCGCATTCAGGATCACGTTCGGTCAAGAGATCACGCACCAAAGCTGCATATTCAATTGCGTAACCAGGGTCAGTCCACAGATGCGGGTTGGGCTTGCCGTCTTCTTCAGGGAAAGAGAAGTCATAGAGGTATTCGGACTCGGGGAGAGCCAGTGTGCCTAGTTCCACAATCTCTGCGCCATCTTTAAGGTTTGCCGTCGCCAGTTCAATTGTTGGGTCTTCCAACTTCAGACCGTTGACCAAGATGAGATCCGCCTTGCTGACCAACTCAGCCACCTGCGGCTCGGGCTCAAATGTATGGCTATTTGTACCCTCGGGAACAATCCCCTCGATGATCACGCAGTCACCACCCACTCTCGAGGCAATCGAGGTAATGGGAGACACCGTGGTTGCAATCAGCAACTTTTCTGAGCCTGCAGTTGCGTCCTGTTCACCGTTATCGGATGAACAACCTGCGAGAAGCAAGGAACCTGCAATGACCATGGGGATGAGGGATTTGCGCATGCCGTCACCTTACTGGGAATTCGTTCTACTTGCAAAAGACTTGCAATAGGGACTTGCAGGGATTGCGCCGATGGATCGCTCTCTGTGCACATTCACCGATATCCCTTACAGTGAAATCATGCGTACCGGAAACAGGTCACCCCTATCTGTGTATACCTTGAGCGTGGGTCTCGGAGTATCTCTTCTTCTAGCAGCTGCTCCGGCCACCCAAGCAACACCTTCGCTGGTAACACTTTCGCCAAAGGCCCCTGCCTCCATCTCCCCCATGCCCAGCAGCATTCCCGCGGCGATCCAGCGCCAATACACGGGTACCGACCTCACAGTTGGCAAAGTATTTAGTTCGACATCTGCATACACCAAACATCGCATTACTTATGAATCTGGTGGCCTCACAATCTCAGGCATCATGGTCAAGCCACGCGGTGAGGGTCCATTCCCCGTTGTCGTATTGGCACACGGCTATATCGACCCCAAGGAGTATTGGAG
>CAZVLV010000039.1:0-8695 GCA_964628015.1 uncultured Aquiluna sp.
CCTTTACCGCGTGGGCTCAGCCCTTGAAGGTGCACTTGTTGACCAGTGGGGCGGATTACTCATTGAGGAGGCGCCATCCCTATGACCTCTACAGTTTTTGACAGTGTCATTGATGAATTTGAACCAGTTATTGGATTAGAAACACACATCGAATTGGGTACGCGCACCAAAATGTTCTGCGGATGCTCCACCGAATTTGGTGGAGATCCGAACACTCATGTGTGTCCCGTCTGCCTTGGGCTTCCTGGCTCCATGCCTGCTGTAAATCGGACTGCGGTGGAATCCACAATCCGCATGGGCTTGGCCTTGAATTGCTCAATTGCACCGTGGTCACGTTTTGCTCGCAAAAATTATTTCTATCCCGACATGCCTAAGAACTATCAAATCTCACAATATGACGAACCATTGTGTAGCAATGGATTTCTTGATGTCACCGTTGTGACCGACAATGGCCCTCAGATATTTCGCGTCGAAATTGAACGTGTGCACATGGAGGAAGACACAGGAAAGCTCACGCACGGTGGAGGCGCGGGGCGAATCCACGGTGCTACCCACTCCTTGGTTGATTACAACAGAGCGGGCATCCCTTTGATCGAGGTTGTGACAAAGCCGATAACTGATATAGGAAAATTGGCACCTGAAGTTGCAAAGGCCTATGTTGCGGAGTTGCGTGATCTCATGCGAGCGTTGGGAGTATCCGATGTTCGAATGGAAGAAGGCTCCCTTCGTTGCGATGTCAACGTCTCACTCGCGCGCCCAGGAGACCACTGGGGCACGAGAACTGAAACCAAGAACGTGAATTCGCTACGTTCTGTCGAACGCGCTGTCCGGACGGAAATGATTCGACAGGCTGATCGATTGCGCGCGGGTGATCGCATTGTTCAGGAAACACGCCACTTCAATGAAGAAACGGGCGACACAACTTCGGGTCGGTCCAAGGAACAGGCCGAGGATTATCGGTATTTTCCTGAACCAGATCTCATTCCAGTGGCCCCATCGGAACAATGGATTTCTGAACTCCGAACCACTTTGCCGGAAATTCCTTCCGTACGCAGGGCTCGTTTACAGGAATCATGGGGCATAAGTGACTTCGACATGGCCAGCTTGGTTAATGCCGGGGCACTTGATCTTATTGAACAAACTGTTGATTCTGGAGTGAGTGAGCAGGCAGCCCGAAAGTGGTGGATGGGTGAATTTTCCCGCATTGCAAATGAACGCGGGTGTGAACTCGATGAGCTTCAGGTGAGTCCCTCAGATATTCAGGAAGTGGAAGCACTCATTGCTCATGGAGAACTGACCGATAAATTAGCACGGTCAGTTTTCGAGGGTGTAATTGCGGGAGAGGGAACTGTCAGCGACGTCATTTCTCGCCGTGGTTTAAAGGTCGTGAGTGACGATAAATCGCTCATCGCAGCTATCGAGCAGGCTTTGCAGGAACAGCCCGATGTTGCTGAAAAGATAAAGTCAGGAAAAGTTCAAGCCGCAGGTGCAATTGTTGGTGCAGTTATGAAGGCGACTCAGGGGCAAGCGGATGCAGCAAAAGTGCGTTCATTGTTGTTTAAGCAACTGAATGTTTCCGAATAATCCATTCGAGTAGAAAGGGTCTAGTTATGTCGAGTACACCTTCACCCAATATGAAGCCGCGAAGTACTGATGTCACGGAGGGTCTTGAGAGAACGGCAGCACGAGGCATGCTGCGTGCAGTGGGCATGACCGACGAAGATTTTCCAAAGCCACAGATCGGTATTGCTTCGAGTTGGAATGAAATCACGCCATGTAATTTGTCCCTCGCTCGCCTTGCTATTGCAGCTAAGGAGGGAGTGCATGCTGCTGGCGGATTCCCCATGCAGTTTGGAACCATTTCGGTCTCAGATGGCATCTCCATGGGTCATGAAGGGATGCACTTTTCACTTGTGAGCCGGGAGATAATTGCCGATTCAGTCGAGGCTGTTATGCAAGCAGAGCGTCTCGATGGCATGGTTACTTTTGCTGGCTGTGATAAGTCGCTTCCAGGAATGCTCATGGCGGCAGCCCGCCTAGATCTTGCATCAGTTTTCGTGTATGCGGGATCGATCTTGCCCGGATTCGTGAAGCTCTCTGACGGATCAGAGAGAGAAGTGACGATCATCGATGCATTCGAGGCCGTTGGAGCCTGTTCACGAGGCCTCATGTCCCGCGAAGACGTCGATGCTATTGAGCGCGCGATTTGTCCTGGTGAAGGGGCATGTGGTGGTATGTACACCGCCAACACCATGGCAAGTGCGGCCGAGGCCATGGGCATGTCACTGCCTGGATCAGCGGCTCCGCCTGCGGTAGACCGCCGCCGCGATGGCTTCTCCCGCAAATCAGGTGAGGCCGTTGTGGAGTTGATCCGCCAAGGAATCACCACACGGGACATCATCACTAAACAATCATTAGAGAATGCGATTGCAGTTCTCATGGCGTTTGGTGGCTCAACCAATGCGGTCTTGCATCTACTTGCAATTGCCCATGAAGCACATATTGAACTGTCCCTGCATGATTTTCACCGCATTGGCTCCAAAGTCCCGCTCCTTGCTGATGTCAAACCATTTGGTCGTTATGTCATGAGCGATGTCGACCGGGTGGGGGGAGTTCCAGTGATCCTGCGAGCACTTCTCGATGCGGGGTTGATTCACGGCGATTGCCTTACGGTCACAGGAAAGACCATGGCGGAGAACCTTGAATCTATTGATCCACCAGATCCTGACGGCGACATCCTGTACGCGTCGCAGAATGCCATCGCGGTAAGTGGTGGAATTACTATCTTGGGCGGCTCATTGGCCCCCGAAGGCGCTGTGGTGAAGAACGCGGGCGTCCCCGTTGAATCATTTACTGGCAAAGCTCGAGTATTTGATCGCGAACAGGCTGCCATGGATGCGCTCGAAGATGGAACCATTACAGCAGGCGATGTTGTCATTATCCGCTACGAGGGGCCCAAGGGTGGTCCCGGAATGCGTGAGATGCTCATGGTGACCGCGGCCATTAAGGGTGCGGGGCTCGGCAAAGACGTCCTCCTCATCACTGACGGCCGATTTTCCGGAGGGACAACAGGTCTGTGCGTTGGCCACGTGGCACCAGAGGCGGCCGATGGCGGCCCCATTGGATTGGTCGAAGAGGGCGATCTCATCTCGATCAACTTGGAGACCAGACAGCTCGAAATCCATGTGGATCCGGCAGAGCTGGATAGACGCAGACAGGAATTCACGCCCCTTCCGCCACGCTATGAACGTGGCGTGCTGTCGAAATACATGAAACTGGTGGGAAGTGCCTCTCGTGGGGCGGTGTGCGACTAAATAGCGACCTCGGGGGTGACAGCCGAGGCAGATGGGACTATTGTTTCCCCGTGTCGCAAAAGTTTTCCGTAGTAGTTATTAGGCGCGTGGGCTAAGCAAGACTCCTACGCGCAGCCCTCCGCAACCCATTCGGGTCGGAGGGTTTTTCATTCACCGCAATTGAATAGAGCTTTACCCCCAACAATTAGAAACCCAAGACGCAGAACGGACTGGACATGACTCAAGAGATCACCGGAGCCCAAAGCCTCGTGCAATCGATGGAAGCGGCAGGTGTCGAGGTCGTATTTGGTATTCCCGGCGGGGCGATTCTTCCAGCCTATGACCCGATCATGGATTCCACCAAGATCCGTCATATTTTGGTTCGGCATGAACAAGGTGCTGGTCACGCTGCAGAGGGCTATGCCTCCGCAACTGGGCGAGTGGGTGTGTGCATGGCTACAAGTGGACCGGGAGCCACAAATTTGGTTACGCCAATTGCCGATGCGTACATGGATTCTGTTCCCATGGTGGCCATCACAGGTCAGGTTCCGAGCGCTGCGATTGGTACCGATGCCTTCCAAGAAGCTGATATTCGAGGCATCACCATGCCTATCACCAAGCACAATTTCCTCATCACAGATCCTGACGCCATCCCGACGGCCATCGCGCAGGCGTTTCACTTAGCAGCCACAGGGCGTCCAGGGCCGGTATTGGTGGATATTTCCAAGGACGCCCTTCAAGCTATGACAACGTTTCATTGGCCTGAAGAATTAGACCTGCCCGGTTACCATCCGAAAACTCGACCTCACTCCAAGCAAATTCGCGAAGCAGCCAAACTCATCTTGAGTTCCCGGCAGCCAGTTCTCTACGTCGGTGGTGGGGTTATTCGCGGAAATGCTTCTGAGTCTCTTCGCAAACTCGCGGACTTGACGGGAATACCCGTTGTAACGACCCTGATGGCTCGGGGAGCCTTCCCCGACTCTCATCCACAACACCTAGGTATGCCGGGGATGCACGGAACAGTGGCAGCGGTGGGCGCACTCCAACAGGCAGACCTCCTGATCACCTTGGGCGCTCGTTTCGATGACCGAGTCACAGGAAAGTTGTCATCTTTCGCTCCCAAGGCGGCGGTCATCCACGCGGATATTGACCCGGCGGAGATCGGGAAGAATCGACACGCAGATATTCCGATTGTGGGCGATGTCGCCGAGGTGATTCCTGATCTGATTGCCGCCCTGCAGGCGGAAATGGACCAAGGTGCGCACGGGGACTATGAAGGTTGGTGGCTCCAACTTAATCGCCTTCGCGATGTCTACCCACTCGGCTACGACCTGCCACAGGATGGCTCATTGTCTCCGCAGTATGTCATTGAGCGTCTGGGCAAGATCTCTGGTCCTGAGTCGATATATGCGGCAGGAGTCGGTCAGCATCAGATGTGGGCTGCGCAATTCATTGGCTATGAATTTCCGGGTACCTGGTTGAATTCGGGTGGCGCGGGCACCATGGGCTATGCAGTCCCTGCCGCCATGGGAGCAAAAGTTGGTCGGCCCGATGCCACCGTGTGGGCGGTCGATGGCGACGGATGCTTCCAAATGACTAATCAGGAGTTAGCAACATGCACAATCAATGACATTCCCATTAAGGTCGCGCTTATTAACAACTCCAGCTTGGGCATGGTTCGCCAGTGGCAAACCTTGTTCTACAACGAGCGTTACTCCAACACGGATCTCCACTCACATCGCTTCCCCGATTTCGTGAAACTGGCAGAGGCATACGGTGCCCATGGTTTACAGTGCGATTCACCCGATCAAGTGGATTCAGTAATTGAAAAAGCACTGAGCCTTAATGACGCTCCGGTGGTTATTGATTTCGTTGTTCATCGAGATGCCATGGTGTGGCCTATGGTTGCTGCCGGCACAGGCAATGACGAGATCATGTATGCCCGTTCGATCGCACCCGAATGGGGGAGTGAGGATTAATGTCTCGACATACATTGTCCGTTTTGGTACAAGACCAGCCCGGCGTCTTGGCCAGAGTTGCGAGCCTCTTCTCGCGCCGTGGGTTCAATATTGAGTCATTAGCGGTCGGTCCGACTGAGGTGCCTGATGTTTCTCGCATGACGATTGTGGTCAATGTGGAAGATCTTCCACTTGAGCAAGTCACCAAACAGTTGAACAAATTGATCAACGTACTCAAGATTGTTGAACTTGAACCAGATCAATCAGTGCAGCGGGAGATCATGCTTGTCAAGGTCAAGGCAGATCTAGAGTCTCGAAGTCATATTCTCGAGACGGTCCAGCTTTTCCGGGCAAAAGTTGTTGACGTAGCCCACGATGCTGTCACCATTGAGGCCACCGGGGCCCACGACAAGCTCATCGCCCTTCTCAAGGTTCTGGAGCCATTTGGCATCAGGGAACTTGTTCAATCTGGCATGGTTGCCATGGGTAGGGGGTCGCGCTCCATCAGCGACCGTACGGTTAGATCCTCAGATAAGCCAGCGTGAATAGTGCTTCGACACGACACACACCAATTAATCAACATCTCGAAACGTATAAAGGAGAGCCACCGTGGCCGAACTGTTTTATGAAGTAGATGCCGACCTTGATCTCATCAAGTCGCGCAAAGTGGCCATTATTGGATTTGGAAGTCAAGGTCATGCACATGCAATGTCCCTTGCTGACTCAGGTGTCGACGTTCGTGTTGGGTTGGCGGAGGGTTCTAAGAGTCGAGCTAAGGCGGAGGCTGCGGGCTTGCGGGTTGTAGATCCTGCGACAGCTGCTTCTGAAGCTGATGTCATCATGCTTCTCGTACCTGATCCCGTTCAGAAGAAGATCTACGATGAATCAATTCTTCCCAACCTCAAGGAAGGCGATGCACTCTTCTTCGCCCACGGATTCAATATTCGATTTGGCTATATCAAGCCACCGGCATTTGTCGATGTGTGCATGGTTGCTCCGAAAGGACCAGGTCACCTAGTCCGCCGTGAGTATTCAGCGGGTCGAGGGGTACCCGTCTTGATTGCAGTTGAGCAAGATGCATCGGGCCAGGCGCTCGCATTAGCACTGAGTTACGCGGCAGCCATTGGTGGCTTAAAGGCCGGCGGGATCAAGACCACATTTACCGAAGAAACGGAAACTGACCTATTTGGTGAGCAGGCAGTTCTCTGCGGTGGCGCGTCCCAACTTGTCATGTACGGATTCGAAACCTTGATTGAAGCTGGCTACCAACCCGAGGTCGCATACTTTGAATGCCTCCATGAGCTGAAGCTCATTGTTGATCTCATGTACGAAGGCGGTATCGCTAAGCAGCGTTGGAGCGTCTCAGACACCGCCGAATTTGGTGACTACGTTTCTGGCCCCAGAGTCATTGATGAGAATGTGAAAAAGAATATGAAGGCAGTTCTCGAGGACATTCAGAATGGATCCTTCGCCGATCGATTCGTCACTGATTACAACAATGGAAGTCCTGAGTTCCTGGAGTTGCGAGCTCGGGGCGAAAAACATCCCATTGAAGCTGTTGGACGTAAGTTGCGATCCATGATGTCCTGGGTATCCGGCAGCGATAACGACTACGTCGAAGGAACTGCGCAAAGGTAATCAGGTTCCATATTGCCGAATTGGCGTATTCACTGGGCGAGAGACTTTCGTAGCGGCGTTCTTTCAGGTGGGTTATCTCCTTTTCACCTCTTGAGCCGAGTAAACCGTCCAGCAATAGACTGGAGGGGTGACCAAAGCTAAAGTCCTCATTGCTGAAGAATTGTCTCCTGCCACTGTTGAGGCCCTTGGCCCTGATTTCGACATAGTTCATTGTGATGGCGCAAATCGAGAGGAACTTCTTTCAGCAATCGTTGATGTCGATGCGTTGCTGGTACGTTCCGCAACACAAGTAGATGCCGAAGCGCTCTCAGCAGCGGGTCAACTCAAGGTCGTAGCGCGTGCTGGCGTGGGTCTGGACAACGTTGATGTAAAGGCCGCTACCCAAGCGGGCGTCATGGTGGTAAATGCACCTACCTCGAATATCGTGAGCGCCGCGGAGTTAGCAGTTGCCTTAATGCTGGCGAGTGCTCGCAATATTGTTCCGGCAAATGAAGCGCTACACAAAGGCGAATGGAAAAGAAGTAAATACACGGGTGTGGAAATTGCCGACAAGGTAGTGGGAATTGTCGGACTAGGTCGGATCGGTGTGCTTGTTGCGCAGCGGCTTAATTCATTTGGAGTGCAACTTATTGCTTATGACCCCTATGTGCAGCCAGCTCGTGCAGCCCAACTCGGTGTGCGCATGGTCACCCTTGATGAACTTCTTGCAGAAAGTGACTTCATTACGGTTCACCTACCCAAGACCCCTGAGACCATAGGCCTCATTGGCGATGCCGAGTTACACAAAACCAAACCCACTGTTCACATCGTGAATGCAGCTCGTGGTGGCATCATTGACGAAACAGCGTTGTATCAGGCCCTTGTAGATGGACGTGTCGCGGGAGCAGGCATTGACGTGTATGCCAAAGAACCATGCACTGACTCGCCGTTATTCACGTTGGAGAATGTTGTAGCAACTCCGCACCTGGGCGCCTCAACCGATGAAGCTCAGGAAAAGGCTGGAATCTCTGTTGCGCGATCCGTCCGTTTAGCACTTGCAGGTGAACTTGTCCCTGATGCCGTGAATGTTCAAGGTGGACAGTTACACGAAGATCTCAAACCTTTAGTGCCACTTGCTGAAAAATTGGGTGCGATTGCGTGCTCATTGGCACCGGCCGCAGTAGAAAGAGTTGACATTATTGTGCTCGGCGATGTCGCCGATCACGATGTCCGAGTTCTTGAGTTGAGTGCACTGAAGGGCGTCTTTCAGACGCTTGTTCACGATCCAGTTTCCTTCGTCAACGCACCAGTACTCGCTGAGGCGCGAGGTGTGGAAGTGGTTCTGACGACAGATCGGACAACAGATGACCATCGCAACCTGGTTCGAGTCGTTGTCACTTTGACAGACGGATCCAAGGTAGGAGTTGGTGGAACCGTTACAGGTTCGCGTTTCGCCGAGAAAATTGTGGAAGTCGATAACTTCAGCGTAGATGTTCCACTAAGCCAACACATGGCTTTCTTTCGTTACCATGACCGGCCCGGTGTCGTAGGAATAGTAGGGAATATCTTGGGCAAGGATCAGGTCAATATTGCTGGTATGCAGGTGAGTCGCGATGACACGGGCCACGCACTCATCGCATTAACCGTCGATTCGGAAATTTCTCCCGAATCTATTGATCTCATCACCACTGAAATCCAGGCGCACTCCGGTAGGGCTGTAAATCTGTAAGGCGTGATCTTGAGGCGAGGTGTGCCCTTAGCCCGATTTACTCCCTTACCGACCTATTGACCGCGCTGATAATTGCCTTCAGTGAGGCAGTGGTGATA
>CAZVLV010000039.1:8705-9634 GCA_964628015.1 uncultured Aquiluna sp.
CCCAGAGGACCCTTCCGTTCACCGCGCATTCAAGATACGCGGCGGCAGTGGCGTCGCCACCAGAGCTCATTGCGTGTTCGGCATAGTCGAGAACTCGCACGTCTATGCCATGTGTGTGCAGCGCATCGCAGAAGGCCGCGATGGGACCATTACCCACACCCGTCAACGTGACATCGTGACCAGCGTCTTTCACGATCGCAGTCACTGAGGTTTCGCCGTCGACATCTGAATCCTGTTTGACGCTGAGTAGAGAAAAGCGACCCCAGGGGGCATGTGGATCTGGGAGATATTCGTTGCTGAAAGTCGACCACATTGCGCTGGGAGCAACCTCGCCTCCTTCGGAATCCGTCACTTTCTGTATCACCTGTGAAAATTCGATTTGAAGTCGCCTTGGAAGGTCCAGGCGATGCTCGGTTCGCATGATGTAGGCCACTCCGCCTTTGCCAGATTGCGAGTTAACTCTAATAACTGCTTCGTAGGTTCGACCAACATCCTGCGGGTCAATCGGTAAATAGGGAACCTCCCAGCGGAAGTCGGCAACCTCGGCGCCGGCTGCCTCTGCGTCAACCTTCATCGCATTGAGCCCCTTGTTGATTGCATCCTGGTGGGAGCCTGAAAACGCGGTAAAGACCAGATCGCCCCCGTAGGGGTGTCTCTCATGAACTGGTATTTGATTGCAGTACTCGACAGTTCGACGCACCTCATCGATGTTGCTGAAGTCGATTTGCGGGTCGATACCTTGGCTGTACAGATTCATGCCGAGAGTGACCAGGCATACATTTCCTGTGCGCTCACCATTGCCGAAAAGGCATCCTTCTATTCGATCTGCACCAGCAAGATACCCAAGCTCCGCCGCAGCGACGCCTGTTCCACGGTCGTTGTGCGGGTGCAATGACAAAACAATGCTGTCTCGTCGAGCCAAGTTACGA
>CAZVLV010000040.1:0-2788 GCA_964628015.1 uncultured Aquiluna sp.
ACTGATTTTGTGAAACTGCCATGTTTGCGGTAATGGTTCCACACGTAAATGGCAAAGAGCCCAATAAGTGGCCACTGAATTGAATACACGATGGCTCTGTTCACACCATCCATTGCTCGACTCACTTCAATGATTGTTGCTGATGTGCATAGAGCGAGGACAAGAACGAGTGGGACGTGCAGGGACCAGAAATCTTTCCAAAATCGCTTGGATTCGGTCATTGGTTCACCTCCACATGTTCAGGTTCTACTTGGTGTGTCTGGCGATCCACAGACCGAGACCTCCACACAAATAATAGAAGCCCCAGAACCCCAAGGGTGACAAACACTGTGCCAATATCCAGTGGCAGCTCCCGCTGAAGTAACTGCCAGTAGACGACAGCGCACCAGCCAACGAAGAAAATGACGAGAGCAGGAGCAGAAGGCGCCCGATATTGGCTAGCCATGAAGAACACTCCCGCGATGGGCAAACTCAGGATGAAAACAAGGCCCGCAATCTGTATCCCAATGGCATTAGCCAGGGTGCCTGAACTCATCAGTTCGGTGACCACGAACATAAGGACAACCATGAGTATCGAAATCGCCTCTGGGTACTTCGCAAGTAATTGTTTATGTGCACCTGCCGCTAATGCTGGAAAATAATGCACGAGAGCTAAAGGTAGAGCGAGAATAAGTAGCGCCAGTGCACCAAAATTAATTGACTCAGCTGCAATAGCGAATGCAGGTGGTGCCGTTCGAGACAGTGCAACGGCAAGGCCGATCACAGCACCCATCCACAACAACTCACCTGAGGCCAACTGCAGGAGCCGTTGTGGAATCTTGTCTCCCTGTGTCTGGGCTAATTCACGTCGGTGCTGCCAGCCGAATCCAACAAGTACGACAACAATGGTGACCTTTGCAATGATGATGGCCCCGTAAGTGGAGGTGAGATATGGCGCAATTCCATCAATGCGCATTGACGCATTGAGTAGGCCTGACTCAACAACCACTACCACCGAGACAGCAGCAAGCACGCTATAGCGATTGATGACTACACGTGACACATTGTCACTGGAACTGACGTACCAGACAAGTGCGACCAGTCCCCCAATCCAGACTGCCATGAACACCAAATGGAAGCCAAGGGCAATGCTCGCAGCGTTGTGCCCATCCGATAATCCTGAGTGGCCCGTGAGCCCTGGTAGGAAGACCGCAGTCGCTGCAAGTCCCACAACAATCCACCCGGTGACTTTGCCCAGCACCACCCAACCGAGCAACGCCACAAGGGACACAAGGATGAACTGCGCCACAATCACTTGACCCACCGTGGTTTGTGTCAAGAGCGATTGCAGAATCACCAGGTTGATCGATTCCCCGGCACTGAGCGCAAGGACCTCCGACACTGTCAGAACGGATTGAACAAGAAGGGTCGCTAGCCATACAAGCGCAAAAAAACTGGTGAGTCTTCCCAAGGTCGCGTGGGGTCGATCATTGAGCACACCACCCACCAGTGCACAGCCGAGTGTGCAGGCCATTGCAATATCTCGAATTATCAGATCAATGGGCAAACCGAAAAGCGTATACACAGGGACAACTGGTATACCCACCAGTTGAGTCTCAGCGAGTCCACCAATGGATGCCAAAACAATGAGCGCAACCGGGATGGCCGCAAACAACAATGCGAAATAGGCCCAAGGGCTTCGCAGACGCATGGTCACTGCTGCTTGAATCCACCAAAGATAGCCGGATCGGTATTCGGGCTTTCCACCATGAACGTGGTGACAATTGCGCCCAAAAGAAATGCAATGACAACCCAGGTCATCCAGTAGCTGGCAAGTTGTGCCTGGTACCACACTGCACGCGAGATCAGACCTTTGCGCGCCCTGTTCATGATCCCAGTGAGAATGAAGATCACGAGGAGCAAATTAAAGATATTGCTCGAGCACAGGAGGAGGACCGCCGAAGCGTAGGCCCCATTGGTGGGACCAAATGGAAAAGTTGTGATTTGGATCCATTGAGCAACAAGTGCAGCAATAGAGAACAGCAGGGCCAAAGTAGCACCTGCAATGAGTGCACCTTGATTGCCCGTTCGACGTATCGTGCGGTAGCCCCACCACATGAAGGCAGTCGCAATCACAGTGACACCGAGAATGGCCCAGAACGGCCACTCCGGCGGGAAGTCACCCTTAAGTTTTGTAATGGTGTTGTTGGTTTGATTTGCAGTGAGTTTTGCTCCCGGTGGAGCCCAGCCACCATTGACGTTGAGGGACCAGAGATAGCTATAGCTAATGATGAGCGCAATAGTTCCGGACACGCTCATGACAATGAACAGCCACAACCCGACCCTGCTTCGGCGGGCAATTACTGACATTGGCTCGCCGGTAGTAGGCGAGAGCGGAACAGATTTACCAGGGTTTGAGGTGATGGGCGTTGTCATCGGGTTCCTGCGCTCTCAAACTCATCTTCAGGATCAGGTTCAAGTTCCGCATCCAGTGGATCTGGGACACCGTATTCGTATGGTCGCTCGGTCACTACCGGCAGCACCGCGAAGTTGTTTAGGGGAACGGGTGTGGGTGTTTGCCATTCCAGAGACTTTGAACCCCATGGGTTACCTGATGCGACAACGCCCGACTTCCATGAGAAGAGCATGGCCGCAAGAAAGATTAAGACACCAATTCCAATGACGTAGGCGCCGATCGTGGAAATCCAGTTTGAAATATTGAACTGTTCATCAAATTGTAAGACGCGCCTTGGCTGACCCTGGAGACCAGCAACAAACATGGAACCGAAAGTGATTTGGAATCCAATGA
>CAZVLV010000040.1:2798-9575 GCA_964628015.1 uncultured Aquiluna sp.
AAGTTGTCCAAAGACCCACTGACCCAAGGCGCTCGTCGAGTATTCTTCCGGTCATCTTCGGGAAGTAAAAAGCAATTCCTCCCATGGCACCAAAGAACCCAGCGCCCATCAACATGTAGTGGAAATGCGCCACGACGAACATGCTGCCGTGGAAATACTGATTAGCAGGAACATCAGACAGGTACACACCCGTGACTCCTCCAATCATCATGTTGAAAATGACTGCATAGATAGCCATCAGCGGTAAACGTGTCCAGGCGGTGCCACGCCACATGGTGCCGATCACTACCAGCACAAGGAATCCGACTGGAATAGAAATCAGTTCGGTGGAAAGCATGAAGGGGTAGTTGGCAGCTGGCGCCCAGCCGGTCATGTACATGTGGTGAGCCCACACAAGACCACTCAGCGCCACAACACCCACAATTCCAGCAACAGCAAAGTTATAGGAGAAGAGCGGTTTGCGCATGAAGACAGTGATGACTTCCATCATGACAGCCAAACTCGGAATCAAAATGACATACACCTCAGGGTGACCCAAGAGCCAAAAGAGGTTCTCGTAAAGCCACACACTTCCGCCTTCTAGCGGATTAAAGAAAGATGTAGAAAAAATCCTATCGGTAAGCGACAGGATTTGTGAGTACTGATAGAAAGGAAATGCATAAAGACCCATAACTGCAGCTGCGAAAATTCCGTACACCAAAATCGGAGTGCGCGACCAGGACATCCCCTTTGCTCGCATGGTCAAAATCGTGGTCATGAGATTAACGCTGGCCACACCTGTTGAGATGGCAAAAACGATGATCGTCATTTGGTAGCCCAGAACACCAGAAGGGGCTTGAGCAATCAGAGGCTGATACGCGGACCAGCCATCGCGCATGCCACCGAGGAAAAGCGAGCTGATCAGGCATGGCACCGCAGCGACGAGCAACCATAAACTTAATGCATTCAATCGGGGGTACGCCATATCACGCGCACCAATCATGATCGGCACAATGAAGTTGCCGATCGGGCCGCTGATCACAATGATCATGGCAATGATCATGGCGATCCCGTGGGTACCAATGATCGCGTTATAGAAACTAGGTGAGAAGACTTCACTCCACGTGACGCCGAGCTCAGTGCGGATTAACATGGCGAGCAACCCACCGAAACCAAAGACAACAAGTGTCATGACCAGGTACTGAACACCCACAACCTTGTGATCGGTTGTGTATCTCCAGTAGCGGGATTTGCCCATGTCCTTGCCTGCCATGTATTCGGCGTCTTCGTGAGTTTCCTCCCTGCCAAGGACCCAGCGGATGGGTCCAACGAAGGCGCCCATGCCGGCCATAAAGCCGATTACCCAACCCAAGAGAACAGCCAGGTAGACAAGATCGCCTTCAATAGGTGAGAAAGTCACCGAGCTGGTAGCGCCAGTAGGAACAAATTGACTGGTAATGATGCCAAAAATGGCTGCGAGGCCAATGCCACCAGCAAGGCCAGTTCCAAAATTAAGACGCCGCATGATTCCACCTGGCGCACCATGCTGGGTGGGTTGCGGAACTTCTACATCGTGAATCACACTCATGAGGTCCTCATTCCGCCCATTTCGCGAGTCCAGGTATCAAACGCTTCCTGAGACACGACTCGGATTTCTGTTTCCATATACGCATGGTGCATGCCGCACAATTCGGCGCAACGCAAATTGAAAGTACCTTCTTTATTTGGAGTAACACCGGTCTGAGTGATTGCACCAGGATTGGCGTCAATCTTTACACCAAGCTCCACCAACCAGAAATTGTGAATAACATCTTTGCTCGTGACATTGAAGTACACGGGTTTGTCCACCGGAAGATATAAGACATTGGTGACGATTCCGTCGTGTTGTGGATAGGCGAAAGTCCATACCCATTGTTGTCCAGTGACATTAACGATCACTGAGTTGTTATCACCCGGTTGTTCATCTGCCGAAATAGTCCCATAAGAATTCGCGGTAATTTGCGCTAACGCAATCAGACCCCATACAACAAGGAAAAACGCGAGCGCACTCGACACGACCGTCCACAACACAACACCAATGCGGTTTGTGCGAATTGCCGGGCTCTCTTGCATGGGGGGTTCGTCACCGGATACGTGCTTCCACCCAACAAGACTGTAAAGAAGCACTGCGAAAACAAAAGCGGTGATGGGAATCGACACTAGAGTGAAGACAAAGACTGTTTGTTCAATGTCCTGCATGATTTCAGATGCTGGTGCCCCAGTTTGATTCATGGCGGCCAGCATCAACCAAGCAAGTGGAAGAAGCCCAAAACCGATAACAACGGTCCAAATCAAAATGTGCCGCGCATAAGGGCGGCGCAGCCATGTGCGAACCCGATGCATGGAGGGAGGTCGGTTTGTGGGTGATTCCGGTTGGTCAGGAATTTCAGTGATACTCACGCGACAACCTCAAATGTGCCGGCCATCCACCCACGAGTTTGCATGGGGCCGCTGAACTCTTGGTAGAGATCACCGCAGGGGAATTCACAGTTCCAGACATACATGCCGGCATCGCCTGTGACGAAAGTGACGGTCACGGTCTGAGGATCAACCGGATATCCATCTTTATCTGTCTTGGCATTGGCCTTGTTCATGGGCAACGGAACGTTGAGGAACATGGCCTCTTGGCTTGACTCGTCATACTGATGCACGGTGAAAGTGTGGGCAACTTCGTCGTGCTTGAGTCCTTTGACAGTTTGACCGTTCCAGGTCATGGTGCCATCAAGGCTTCCGTGCACTTTGGCGAAGTAGGGGTTATAAATCTGACCGCCCGAGTCGTATTGGGTAAAAGTGATGGTGACCACCGAATTCGCTGGTACTTGAATGGTGGTGGAGGGGTTATAAAACGGCTGTCCGGAAAGCCAGTTTGCTTCATAGGCAGATGAAGTTGCGGGGGGCGGAACTGACGCTGAGCTATTCGGGTAGACATTCAGTGCCAGCGTGGCGTGCGGCAGTTTTCCTTTGGGGGTGTCCACCATGGTGCCATCGGGAATTGCCACGATCGGTGCTGGCCCTTGTCCCTTTGCCGAGTTGAATACGGCAACTCCTGCGACAACCGCAATCCCCGCAAGGACAGTGCCAAATGTCACCAAGAATCGTTTCACGTAAAGTCTTCCCCTCACAAGCTATGTGCCGGTCACTCATTTGGTCCTCTTACCCACACAACGTCAGTAACAGGTCAGGCGAAGCCTAGCCACCACGAGAGTCAATAGGAAACGAATTCACCAACATTTCGCCTACGAGACCTAATCGTGACCATTCAAGAGGGATTTATCGATAGGGGATTTATCGATAGGGGATTTATAGAGGCGGGATTTGATGTCGGGTTCAAGGACCTAGAGTTGCCATGTGATCGGTGCACTGGGGATTGGCTCACAAGCCTGGGAACCGGCTGGGCTCACCTCGAGCGCGGGTTTTGGCGTCCCTGCCCTGAGCGTTATTCCGCAGCAGCTCCCGTGGGTGGAGTTCGATGTCTGGACTGCCGCCAACCTGGCCCTGCTGGGAATCCTCTACTTCACCGGGGTATTTCGGGTGCATCGAGCAGGTGGTAGGTGGCCTATTGGTCGATCCGTGTCATTTGCTCTTGCCCTCCTGCTTCTGGTCATCGCTTACCTTGGCCCATTTGGCGCGTGGGCCCATGCGGCTTGTTGGCCTCACATGTCACAGCATTTGATTGTCATGATGCTCGTTGGGCCATTTATCGTGTTGTCCAACCCTGTGTGGCTCATCTTTCTGAATCTTTCCGGTGAGGGGCGCCGCAAGCTGGTTCGCATACTGCGTAGCCGTCCGGTAGCAATTGCCACCACACCTTGGGTCGGCTGGGTGTTCTTTGCAAGTGTCCTATTGGGTAGCCACTTTGGCCCAGTCATGAACCTCACAATCCAAGATCACGACTTCATGATGTTTATCGAGAGGCCGCTGTACTTGATCGCCGCCTTGGTCTTTTACTACCCACTGTTGGGCAATGACCTGATCGCGAAACGCCCCGACCCAAGTATTCGAGTTCTTTCACTCGGATTGATGATGATTCCCGAGACGACTCTCGGCATGGTGGTGCACTTTGCGCCCGTCACGCTTTTTGATGCTTATGTTGAGGTCGCTCCCCTGTATGGCATTGATGCATTAACCGATCAAAAATTCGCGGGAGCGATCATGTGGGCAATTGCCATGGTGATCGATGGCTTCTGGATGATGTTCGCTGCCTTTGAGTGGTGGAGAGATCAAGAGAAGCGTACAGAAAGAATGGAACGGCAAGAACGTGCGGAACAGAATGCACGGAAGACACATGTTTAGCTACCGATTGCTATCGAAAGTTGTCATTGGCGGGTTCAGCCTTACACTCGCAATCGCCCTTAGTTACACCATGACAGGGTGTTCGACTTCCACGGTTTTCTCTCCCACTGATGAACTCACCATTCCATTACCGACCGGCGTACTCGACAACTCCAATTCATCTGTGGGCGTCACGTTGATTCCTTCAGCGGAAAGGGTTGATCTTCCACCACTTACCGGTACGACATTGTCTGGCGATGAACTCACCACCGATTACGCCAACTCTCGGGCTACCGTCATTAATTCCTGGGCTTCATGGTGTGCACCGTGTCGAATTGAATTACCAGAATTTGTACAGACCTCTGAGGATCCACAATTCGCTGATGTCACATTTCTTGGGATCAATGTTCGCGATTCCCCTGATGCGGCTCGCGCATTCGCCATTAACTTGTCCTTTCCAAGCTTGGTGGACCCTGACGGAGTGTTACTTGCCCAGATTCCCGATGTTCCGCCGCAAGCCTTACCCAGCACGGTGATTGCTGATCAACAGGGAAAAGTCGCGGCTCGCATTATTGGCCCCGTACCCGTTGGTGAACTTGACAGCATTATTTCCTGGGTACTGAATAACTCGGAATAAGCATGCCCATTCACGTACTCACATCACTTGACGACCCGCGACTTCATGCATATCGATCCCTCACCGATGTCGCTTTGCGATCAGCCCGCGAACCTGAGTCGGGAATATATATTGCCGAAAGCGCCAAAGTTATTTCTCGAGCAATGCAATCGGGACACACACCAGTTTCCATTTTGATGGAACACAGCTGGCAGGAACGGATGCACGGCCTTCTCGGCCCAGATATCATGGAGTCCGATATTGATGTATTCATCGGCGACCACGCACTTTTAGAGGAACTCACCGGATTTCATGTGCATCGCGGCGCTTTAGCGGCCATGCAGAGACCCCCATTGCGCACGGTAAAGGAAGTAACTGCCAAAGCTCAGCGAATTGCTGTTCTGGAAAACATCGTTGATCACACGAATGTGGGTGCGATCTTTCGCTCCGCAGCGGGATTAGGGGTCGATGCCATTCTCGTCACCCCGCAATGCGCCGATCCGCTGTATCGCCGCAGCATTCGGGTCTCTATGGGTGCAGTTTTTTCCATTCCTTGGACGCGCATTCCCCAGTGGCCGGGCGCACTCACCGAATTGCACGCACAAGGTTTTCATACCGTGGCGCTTTCACCTGAAAAAGATTCTCAGTCACTCGAGGACTTTGTTTCCCAGTGCCACGAGAGAGTTGCATTCGTTCTCGGCTCAGAAGGCGATGGCCTCACCCCTGAATCACTATCGGCCTGCCAAAGTGTTGTGCATATACCCATGAGTCATGACATCAGTTCGCTGAATGTGGCCGCAGCATCTGCCGTAGTTTTCTGGGCTATGCGCGCACAAACTTATTAAAGACAAATCCCTCGTGTTCCCACACAAAATCTAATTTCCAATTTACTCGATTCGGTTCCTCCATGAGATCGGATGTAGTAGAGCTTTGCCCAAGAATCATGGGAGCGATCGTAAGATCAATCTCGTCAATCTCCGAAAAAAGATCGCGGAGAAGTCGTGGTCCACCCTCGCACACAATTCGCTGATATCCTCTGTCACGTAATACCTTGAGAACATCCAGTGGCAATGATTCGCATTCAATAATCTCAACTCGACCCGCGACATGGACCTGGTTGGCAGCCTCAGCGCGATCAGTGGATGCAGATCCATCGGTAAAGACAATGGGAGTTATGGTGGATTCACCAAACATTGGCTCATCCCATGGAAGATCTAGTGACGCACTGACAATTGCCACGACCGGCGCTGACGCTGCTCCGATTGCTGTTCGCGCTGACTGCCACTCAGGTTTCGCGACCATGGGTCGGTAACGCTCTGCTCTAATTGTCTGCGCCCCCACAAGAACAACATCAGCTAATCGCCGAGCTTCCACCAATACTTCCCGGTCACGGTCACTGGAAATACTTCGACTTTTGCCATCAGGTCCAAAGAATGCTCCGTCAAGTGTTTGCACCATCATTGCGCGCACCCACCAGCCTGAGGGCCAGGTGTATATCTCGGCCAGTTTCAACGGGTCTTCTGCAGTCAATTCCGGCAAGGGAGTTGCCGTGCCGACACGCTGTTGCTCCTTTGCCTTCTTTCGCTGCATGCGCCGCCGAATGAAAACAATAAGTTTTCGCTTGACACGGCGGGCCCAGTGAAACTCCGAGGCTAGGACAGTTAAGCCGGCTAAGACTACGACGATTCCAGGTCCAGGAAGAATCAACATAGCTATACCTGCAATTAACAGGCTGGTTCCCACCGTTGCCACGACCGCGCGACGAATAGCGCGCGATCTAGGGTTGTAACTAAGTTTCATGCCCCTCTTTTACTGGCTGTGCATCATCGTCTCGGGTCGAAACGAGGCTGGCAATGACGGAGGCCGCAATC
>CAZVLV010000041.1:0-7162 GCA_964628015.1 uncultured Aquiluna sp.
TGGGAATCGTGCCCATCATCGACCTACTCACCGGTCGAGATATCAGTAACCCTCCCCTAGATGTCATCGAAAAACTTGAACAGGATCGGTACTACCGCTGGATCACGTATTTGTTTCTCCCCCTGCAATATGCGGGTTTCATTGCTGCTTTTTATGTGATCGCCACGTGGGATTTAAGTACCGCTCAGAAAGTGGGATTCGCAATTACCGTCGGAATGATCGGCGGAATAGGAATCAACACCGCCCATGAATTAGGTCATAAGAAAGAGAGCTACGAGCGCTGGCTATCAAAGATCGCGTTGGCACAGAGCTTCTACGGTCACTTCTTTATTGAACATAATCGCGGTCACCATGTTCGAGTTGCTACACCTGAGGACCCTGCCAGCAGTCGTCTCGGAGAAAGCTTCTATCAATTCTGGCCTCGGACAGTAACGGGATCTTTGCGGAACTCCTGGAAACTAGAGAAGAACCGAATAGGTCGCAGGAATAAACATCCGTTTCGATTGAGCAACGACAATATCAATGCATGGCTCATGTCTGCGGTGTTGTGGATCGCAATGCTTGCATGGCTCGGGGTCGGAATTCTCCCGTACTTGCTCATTCAAATGTTCATAGCCATAACACTTTTGGAAGCCGTTAACTATCTAGAGCACTACGGCATGTTGCGGCAAAAAGTCCTGCACGGTGATCGCCAAAGATATGAGAGGGTCAATCCGAGCCATAGTTGGAACTCGGACAATATAGCGACGAACATCTTGCTCTATCACTTACAACGTCACAGTGATCACCACGCACAACCAACTCGCAGGTATCAGGCACTACTGAGTTACAAGGAATCCCCCGTGCTTCCCACCGGATATGCCGGGATGATCCTGCTATCACTCTTTCCTTTTGCTTGGCGCCGCGTCATGGACCCTAAAGTTCTGTCTCACTTTGACGGCGACATTTCTCGAGCCAATATTCAACCAAGGAAACGCTCTGCAATTCTGCGTCGTTATGCCACGAATACGCGACTGAGCCAAGTCGCGAGTCTCGAGAACGGCGTGATTACGGCCGAAGAATCAGCGCCTCTCAAGGAGAATGCAGATGCTTATCAATGCCCGATGTGCAATTACACCTACTCCCCGGTAATCGGCGACCCACGCGAAGGATTTGAGCCGGGAACTCCATTTAGTCGGATCCCATCCACGTGGGTGTGCCCAGATTGTGGTGTGCGGGAACGTAATGACTTCACACCACTCACACATGCCTAAGGCGATTGAGCTCGGATCTTTTTTCCATCCCACCAATACTTGACCAAGGCCACCCCACCGACCAGTAATTGAGGCAAGAACCACCCCAGTCTCCACAGCAGATCTGCCGCAACGGCTGTGGAGCTGTCTACGCCAAAAGCAACCAATAGCGCAATGAGGGCAGCATCGACGGTGCCAAGCCCACCGGGTGTGATCGGAAACGCCGTGAGAATGAGTGCCACTGAATATGCGGCAAATAACTCAATGATTGTGAGTTGTGACTCGGTGACACCCAAACCCATAAGCGCGGCCCACAAAACCAACATCGGAGCCATCTGCGCTGCAATATTTGTGACCGTCAACGACTTCCATCGAGTCTTAATGAGATCAGAGGCTTGATTGTGAAACTGAGTGAGAACATTGGCAATATCAGGGGCACTTTTATGAATGAGGTTGAACAACTTATTTGCTGGCTTTTGCAACCAGACGCCAATTTTGTGTGCGGAATCTTCACTTCTCAACACGGCAATAATGATGATCAAAGACACAATCACCACACTCAATCCAATAATTGCTGTGGTCATAAAAGCCGCTGTGGACCTACCCTCAATGACGAGTAATAGCACGGCAATAGAAGGGGCACCTAAGGTGAATAGATACGTGTAGATGGCATCTGCCGATACCGCTGCGGCAGCTCGCGCCTGCGGGACGCCATACCGAGCGAGAACTGCGTATTGCGTCGCAACAGCAACCGCCCCTCCACCTGGGACTATGTTGCTCAGCGTGAAACCAGCCTGACGGCTCAATGTGGCATGGAGGTAGCTCAAAGATCGAATGGCCGCGATTGCCGTTAACGGATAAATAATGATGTTGATGAGCGATGCTCCACCGATTGCAACCTTCCACACAGTGTCAATGGAGCCCAGTTCGGTGAATGCTTTGGAGTATTCCCCAGCATTTTGGCTGATAAACCAAAACAGAAGCACCATGACGATAAGCCCCACAACGGCGCTGATCACGTTCTTCTTCCAGGAAGACTTCTTATTCACGCCCTGAGCCTATTCAGGCTTGCCAAATTCCTCTCGCAAGGAACAATAAAGGCATGAGCAGTCTCTATGACCTGGAATTTACCGACAATAAGGGCAACACAGTCTCCATGGAGCAGTACCGAGACAAGCCGGTACTGATCGTGAATACCGCAAGTAAATGTGGATTCACACCGCAGTATGAAGGTCTCCAAAAGCTCTACGAAGAACTCGGTCCACAAGGATTGGTCGTTATTGGTTTCCCATGCGACCAATTTGCCCACCAGGAACCCGGAAGCGATTCAGATATTGAGGAATTCTGTTCAATGAATTACGGAGTAAGTTTCCCACTATCGACCAAAGTCGATGTCAATGGAAGTAACGCAAGCCCGATTTTTGATTTTCTGAAAAAACAGGCCGGTGGATTGCTTGGTTCAGCAATTAAGTGGAATTTCACCAAGTTCCTCGTGGCACCCGATGGGGAATCCGTCAAGCGTTATGCACCAACTACCAAGCCAGATGACATTCGCCAGGATGCAGCAGCCTTCCTCCCCCGATAGTGAGTGAGTCGAAACATGCTGGATCCAGATCTTGTTTCGGCGTCACACGGTCATGTTCACCAAATTGATGCGGTGACTGATCTGCTTCATGGGAATTTTGAATCCATCACGACAGTAGGCCAGGTTTTTCCATTCTCAATCCTTGGCTTAGGAGTAGCTGACCGACTCGATGGTGAGATTGTTTCCATAGATGGCCAGACGTGGAGAATCCCCGCCACAGGTACTCCAGAACTCGCTCCAACCGATTTGGGAATGCCATTTGCCATTAGCGCCGAAGGAGGGACTCCGCTCACTGTTGAAGTGCCGCAAGGTACAACGTACCTTCAACTTGCTTCCATAATCGACAGCGCAATTCACCGACACAGAGAATCCGACTATTTCGTTGCTGCCATAAGAATGGATGGGACTTTCTCTGATGTTCTCCTTCGTAGTGAACACAGGCAAGATCCACCATTTATGCATCTCGATCAAGTCCTTCGGACGGAAGTTCAATTCGCACATGAGTCATGGCAAGGAACATTGGTGGGGTTCGTGTTTCCATTGGCCGGAAGCGATCAGGTCACTATTCCAGGGCTTCACCTGCACGCGATCTCGCAGGATCGAACCAGCGGAGGTCACGTGCATCACGCTATCTGCGACAGTGTTCAACTACATATGTGGCTCGATGATCTCGACATCATTGTTCCGCAATCTCGAGTATCACATGCATTCGAAGTTCTTGATCAGGTCGCCACACATGGCGGCCCTCAACAGCGGGCCGAGGCGATCAGATTGAAGGGACATCTGGAGTCATCCGATGCAACCGCTGAGGATTTCGCCCAAGCCATTGCATTGCATGACGCTTACCTCAATGACCCCTATATTGAGAAATTATATTGAGAAATCATGAACTCACTCAATTTCACATTTAATTCGGAGATATTTCTCTGGGGTGGTGACTCACCGTGGCACTTCGTTGCACTCCCTCATGGGATCACCGACGATATTGATGACTCGATAATCCTTCGCGGAGGATTCGGATCGATCAAGGTCCGCGTCACTATCGGTGGTACATCGTGGAACACGTCTATTTTCCCAGATAGCAAACGAAAGACATTTATATTGCCAATCAAGAAGAGTGTGCGAGACGCTGAGGAGCTCAAGAGTGGCGACACGACCTCCGTCGAACTGATGGTTCTCACGCCGTGATGGCGAGCGTAAGCGCTAGCCCAGGACCACTACTCTGAATCCATGAACGATCCCGTAACCATTACCCCACTCGTCGATGGCCCCCTCGAGGTTTCTGGCCCCAGCATCGTGAAAGACGAGGCAGGCAATATCGCCAAGGAGGGCGAGAAGGCGTACCTGTGTCGGTGCGGCTTTAGTGCAAACAAGCCATTTTGCGATGGTTCACATAAGCGCGAGGGTTGGACCAGCAACTAATCCTGGAGGGCGATGTGCAACCCTCTCCATGAGTGTGCTTAGGATATCCTTAGTTAGGGAACCCTAACCTCACTTCTTGGGAAGGATGGGCATGTTTCGCTTCACTAGACGGAGTTCACTTCTTGCCGTCTCGATTCTCGCTGCCACCAGTGCTCTCTCAGCCTGCTCCTCGGGTGACTCGGAGGCAACCGACGCACCCGCCGATGGAGTTGTCGTGTACTCAGGTCGAAGCGAAGAACTGGTTGGACCCCTCTTCGAACTATTTACCGCGGAAACCGGCATCCCTGTTGAAGCCCGATACGGAGACACTGCGGAGTTGGCCGCCCAAATGATTGAGGAGGGTGGCGCGACCCCCGCCCAGGTGTACTTCGCTCAGGACGCCGGTGCTCTGGGCGCTGTTGCTGCCGAAGGATTATTGGCTCCCGTGCCCAACGCGGCTCTTGAGTTGGTCCCCGCGAGTTACCGATCTCCAGACGGCACCTGGGTTGGAGTGAGTGGTCGCGCACGAGTAATTGCCTACGATCAACAACAGGTATCAGCCGATCAGGTTCCTACATCTATTTTCGAGTTGACCGATCCACGGTGGAAAGGTCAAGTCGCCATTGCACCCACGAATGCAAGCTTCCAATCGTTCGTCACAGCATTGCGTGTTACTGACGGAGACGATGTCGCGCGCTCGTGGCTCGAAGGACTTGTAGCGAACGATGTCCAAAAGTTCGAGAAGAATAGTCTTATTCTCGATGCTGTAGACGCGGGGCAAGCTCAACTCGGCTTGATCAATCACTATTACTGGAATCAAAAGGCAGCTGAAGTTGGAGCCGATTCCATGCGAGCTCAGATCGCCTTTACAGCTCCTGAAGATCCTGGGACGCTAGTCAATGTCGCGGGCGTGGGAATTACCTCGAATGCAGCCACGAGCAATAACGCTGCGGCACTGGTGGAATGGTTATTGTCCCCCACTGCACAGCAATATTTCGTCGACAATACATTCGAATATCCCGTGGTGGAAGGCATAGCGGCCGCCGACGGACTACCTCCACTGGAATCACTTCGGGGGCCTGATATCGAACTTGCCCAACTCGCCGACTTGCCTGGAACATTAACCATGTTGGAGGATGTCGGACTGTTGTGACCCGAACGAGTGGAATTCGACCACCGCGGCCGCTCATCGTGGCCGCGGTGGTTTCTGCTTGTCTAGCGCTCATTCCGCTTTTTTATCTAGTAGTGCGTGTTGTATCCGCCGGACCGGAAAGAATATTTGCAAGTTTGTTTCGAGCACGAACTTGGGAAACAACAGCAACAAGTGTGAGCCTGATGGTCGTGGTGGTGATTGGGTGCCTGATCATCGCCATACCTGCTGCCGCGCTCCTGACACGCACAAATCTGCCTGGACGCCGGCTGTGGCTTACCTCTCTAGCGTTGCCCCTCGCTATTCCTTCCTACGTCGCGGCTTATGCGTGGATCGCTCAATTCCCTGCCATGTCTGGTTTTTGGGCAGCAGCGCTCATTCTCACCATGGTGTCCTATCCCTACGTGCTATTGCCCGTGGCGGCGGCACTGCGTACTGCTGACCCCGCCATCGAAGAAGTCGCACGGTCACTCGGTCGCTCACCCTTTGCCGCTTTCAGAACAACAACACTCCCCCAGGCGATTCCGGCAGCAGCCGCTGGTTCACTCCTTGTAGGCCTTTACGTGTTGTCCGATTTTGGCGCTGTGTCGCTCTTTCGAGTCGATGCATTCACTCGCGTTATTTTCGCCTCGTATCGTGCAAGTTTTGACCGAACTTCGGCAGCAGTTCTGGCCAGTATTTTGGTACTTCTGGCCCTCATTCTCGTTTTCGCTGAGCGTAAGTTACGTGGAAAGTCATTGCAGTACCGGAGCGCTTCAGGAACCCAACGCCTAGCAGTGTTGACGCAGCTCACGACTCGTAGTCGCTTCGCTGGATGGATTTTCATCTCTGCAGTCATCGCGGTTGCAATTGCTGTTCCCGTGATGTCTCTCCTGCTGCGGCTGGCAGAGGGAAGTCGGCGACCCCTTGATCTTGGTGAATTGATTCAGGCAACCATCAACTCAGCGGGTGCGGCCGCCGCAGGTGCTGTCATTGCTGTGCTTCTTGCCCTGCCCATTGGGTTGCTCACCGCTCGTTACCGCTCTCGATGGAGTACAGGCACTGAAAGCGCAGCGTTCGCTGGTCACGCGCTTCCCGGTGTAGTGATCGGCCTGTCACTGGTTTTTCTCACCATTAATGCAGTTCCCATTCTTTATCAAACTCTCTTCACCCTCGCCTTCGCGTATGCGGTTCTGTTCCTTCCCAAGTCGATTGGTGCCACGCGCACATCCATTGCATCGGTGCCACCCATTCTGGAGCAGACTGCCAGGACACTCGGTCGCAATTCATTCATGGCATGGACACACACCACCTTGCGCCTTTCGTGGCCCGGAATCGCTGCGGGTGGACTGCTGGTTCTCCTGACAGCCATGAAGGAGTTGCCTGCAACTCTCATGTTGCGCCCAACAGGATTCGACACGCTAGCCACCGAGTTATGGAGCCGAACTGAAGTGGCCGCTTACGGTGCTGCCGCCCCCTATGCACTGGCTTTGATCGCACTGGCTGCCATACCTGCGTTCGTCTTATCCATTGCCATGTCTCGAGGCGAACCGACGGAGGATCAACAGGCTCCTACTCAACTCGATACGGTGAGCCAGTGACAAATGTTCACGTCCATGCGGTCACCGCCGGCTACGGCGGTCCACCCGTACTCAGGGACCTCAATCTCTCTGTAGATTCAGGGGAATTCATTGCCGTGCTTGGATCAAGTGGTTCGGGCAAGACCACCTTGCTTCGAGTGCTGGCAGGGTTCCTGACTCCATCCCAGGGCACTGTGTCATTCGGCAACCACCAAGTCTCCGGTCCAGGTGTGTG
>CAZVLV010000041.1:7172-9463 GCA_964628015.1 uncultured Aquiluna sp.
AGAAAAGGCGAGTAGGAATCGTTCCCCAAGAGGGTGCACTCTTCCCACATCTAGACGTCCAACGCAATGTTGGCTTTGGCTTGAACAAGTCATCAGAGAGTGACGCACGCATTACTGAAGTTCTGGCAATGGTCGACATGACGCAGTTCGCACAAGCTCGTCCACAGGAACTCTCCGGAGGTCAACAACAACGAGTGGCCTTGGCTCGGGCTCTGGCACCTCGACCCGATGTATTGCTCCTCGATGAACCATTTTCAGCCCTCGATGCTGGACTTCGAGCCACGCTCCGTACCGAGGTCCGCGAATTACTTGCTTCGCTCGGCACTACCTCCATCATGGTCACCCACGACCAGGAGGAGGCGCTTTCCATTGCTGACAGAGTCGCTGTCATGCGTCACGGTCAACTTGTGCAAATGTCTGAACCTTCAACCCTGTACCAGGATCCAGCCGATATCGACACAGCCCGCTTCGTCGGGGATTCCGTGGAGTTACCCGCCACATACATGGGTGGTGACACTGTTCACACTCCGCTGGGAGATGTTCGCATTCGCGGGCGGATTCCTTCAGGTGAAGGGTCTGTCATCGCGGTGTTGAGACCCGAACAACTGGTGGTAGTGGATCCTCGACCTGTGGGAGGTTCACTGGCACCTGGTGGATTGGGAATAGTCCACGGAATTACGTATCACGGACATGACAGCCTTGTCCACGTGACTTTGAACAGTGGCGAGGAAATTTCAGTACGGGTGCCCGGCGAATCATTGGTAGCGCCGGGTGAAAATGTTCGAGTCATCCCAACCGGCCCCGCCAGCGTGTATGCGCTCTGACGGATTCACTCACTTAATTACTGACCGGTGCGAGGCTTCTGGCGATTTGAACTAGTTGCTGCGCGGACAGATTCTTGCCACCATAGGTTTCAATCCAAATTCGAGTCGAGCGCAATCCGTTCACTCCCGGGAGAGTTACCTCTAAGTGTCCACCGAATTTCCTGACATCAGCCGTGGTGCACTTCTTCGGCGATGCCGGATCGCAGTATGCCTGAACAAAAGCCTTCACACCATTGATATTGGCGCGAAGAACGGTCTCTCCCACACCAATGTCTGAACACATCGGGTTACCTTCGGTGATTGTGAAATTGCGCGTGTTGCCTTTGCCATACTGGGCCACCAAATTCTGTTCCGTACCTTGTGGGCATAGGTCATTGCCACCAATATGACGCGCCTTGAGACCTGCTGTGAATGAAGGTTCAAAAACTGTATATGTCACACCTACCTGCATGTTTTCGTAGGCATCACTCGAACCCATGGCCTGTGCGGGAGAGACAAAACTGATGGTCAGCGCAATTGCACCTATGGCTCCGAGAACTCGCTTCACAACATTTTCCTCTCTGGTTAACGCTCGCTAAAGATGTGATATTCATGCTCTCACGAATATCTGGATTTACTCGTCATTTCCACAAACTTCCGCAAACCCTCTAAACCACCTTCGCAATACGGAACCCAACTAGACCCAGGGTGTGTGCTCCACCTATCTAATTCACCTTGCCATTCGAGAATGAGCCTTTGCGCGTGACTGAAGGCATCCTGATTATCTGGGCGCAAACACCGAGCTAAGGCCTGCAGTGCCGCCCACTTTCCTTCGGCGCGCTTCACCCTGCTGCCAGGACTGCCCGACGCAGTGATTCGACACAGTGCGGATCCCCCAGCTGCGGCGTGAAGCTCAATTGCCGCCTGGTCGATCAACTGCTGCAGTACATCCGACATGTTTTTAGGCAACTCGACATGCGTCATTGGAACCTGGAAGGCGCGAGCGATTGCGATACATGGCCGGACCAAGCGCACGAAGCAAGTGACGAATACCTGGAGTGAGCATCAGATTTCCTGCATACCTATAGGGGGCGCGTGCCGAACGCAACATTTCTGCCATGCCCAGCGGCCCAATCACATGGGAGCCATCTGTACGTACGAAGACTGGGCCTTCCAATACATCTGCTTCAGTGACACCATATTTCGCTAGATCAACTGTTTGATAAGCAATGATGTCCACCGGCGGTGCAACTTTGGCTCGAATGGAGTCAGTGCCACGTGAACACACTCCACAATCGCCATCGAAAAGGAAAACAGGGCGGTCAAGTGACTTCATGCCTTACACCCTATACCCCTAGGGGTATAGATCCATACGAAGGTTTACCCGATGAACCTCAATAAAGAAGGCCCAGGGACTAATCCTTGGGCCTTCTCGGTTGGTAGCGGGGACAGGATTTGAACCTGTGACCTCTGGGTTATGAGCCCAGC
>CAZVLV010000042.1:0-9252 GCA_964628015.1 uncultured Aquiluna sp.
GACAGTCGCATCCTTCACATCGATCCTTGCAGGTTTCATCACCCGGAGCGCCATGTGGGGATCCATGATGCGTGATCGTCGAGATCAAAATACAGCGGTCGTCTTCATGGCTGTGATGGCTGTGAGTGTCATCGTTTATTTCATTTCCTTCATGCTGATGCGAGCGCTTTCCCGCTATCGAGAGCTTGGCGCGGATCGTGGTGCGGCGCTTCTCACGGGGAAGCCAAGTGCACTGGCCAGCGCACTCGTCAAGATCAGCGGGGAAATGAGTGTGATTCCAGACAAAGACCTACGGAGCATGGAACCCGTGAGTGCTATTGCCTTTGCTCCTGCATTCAAAGGTAGTAAGGGTCTTGGAATGGAAGCAATATTTGCCACGCATCCTTCACTCGAAAAGAGGCTAGACCAGTTAGCCAAGATTTCAGCACAATTGGGTGATCGATAGTCGTGGGATTTCTTGATGCGCTTCGGGGCAGAAAAGAACCTGTCCGCCCTAATCTTGACTCCTTATTCGCCTTGCCATCCGCTGCCATCACCATGCAGATCGACCTAGGACTTATGCCTACAGGTATTGGTGCAGTGTGTTTTCGTGCACCCGAAGGTAAAGCATTCGCAGAATTAGAAAAAGAGGTTCGGGAACTTCTTGATGCGGATGGAGGACCAGAGGTAGTGGCTTCCGCCGATGAATTTGGTTACGACTGGCTCACGGTCAGAAGTGATCCGCCCGACCTTTCATCGGTGGTGACAGATGCCCATGCGGTCAATACATCTTTAGTGAATGCTGGATTTGGCCCGCAACTATTGTGCTCGCTGTTCACTTTCAAGGGTCCACAGGATGAACGGGCGGGGCTGGTGTACCTATACAAGCGCGGCACGTTCTATCCATTTGTCCCAACTCGGGGCGAGAAAGTGCGAAACAACGTTCTCGAACTCAAGGTGCGAGACAAACTCACAGGAGAACTCCCCATTGAGGCAGACCTTTCTCGTTGGTTTGCTCTCTGGGACGCGCCTGGTTTTGATTAACCCAACCCCTCGTTCTGTGTGACATCATGCGTACATGAAAAAACTCATTGTTTCCATTGCGTCAATATCCTTGCTTGCTTCCGGATTTCCACTCCTGATGGCCAACGGTGCTCAGGCAGCTGATCTCCCGAAGCCTGCCCAGGCAGTGTGTTCTGAAGCATCGGCTGGGAAGACATACGCGTGCATGCAGGTCAATAAGCCGAGAGTCCCCTCTGGTGACACGGTTGTCTTCACTGGCAGTCTTTCCAAATCAGCCCAAAAAGCGGTCAAAGATTGGACCAAGGGAGACAACATTGTTTGCCTGACCCGCTACAAGACCACCCCAGAAGCAGATGGATCATGGCCATGGACAGTCTTGGAAGGTGCCTGCACCACTGTTCGCAAAAATGGTGAATTCACCATTGAAGCGGAACTCGGGCGAAAGGGATCCTTCTACTACGGTTTAGAAGCTGGACCTTGTCGCGCCAGTCGTGAACTTTGCGGCAACGCTGACTCCATGATGATCGGCGTGTATGGGAAAGACGATAAAGCTCTTTTACTGAAAACTACCTGAGTAATTTTTTGTGAATTCGCGAGAGTGTCCCCCGCTAGTCAATAGTGGGGGACAC
This sequence comes from uncultured Aquiluna sp., assembly GCA_964628015.1. Classification (GTDB taxonomy): domain Bacteria; phylum Actinomycetota; class Actinomycetes; order S36-B12; family S36-B12; genus UBA4592. The sequence goes on from CAZVLV010000042.1 coordinate 1,632, forward strand.
TCCCGGTAGTGCCAACATGCGATCAAGGGCGACTGCAGCCCACCGAGCAGTGTCAGAATCAACGGTAATCTGATTAACGAGATTTCCTGCTGCAAGTTGTTCGAGAGACCACACTAAGTGGGGTAGGTCAATGCGATTCATTGTGGAACAAAAGCAAATTGTTTTGTCGAGATAGACAATCTCTTTATCTGGGTGCGCGAGGGCGAGTCGCTTAACGAGATTCAATTCAGTGCCTATTGCCCAGGCTGATCCAGCAGGTGCAGACTCAATGGCGGCAATGATCTTCTCTGTGGAACCAACCAGGTCTGCTTTTTCCACCACTTCGTAGGAGCACTCAGGGTGAACAATTACCGTGATTCCGGGAACTTTGGCTCGAACATCGTCTACACAATCTGGAGTGAAGCGACCGTGCACACTGCAGTGACCTTTCCAGAGGATGACTTTTGCATTGCGGAGTTGATCGAGGGTTAATCCACCCAATGGACGATTCGGGTTGTAGACAACGCAGTCATCTAGGCTCAGCCCTAAATCCCTCACGGCAGTGTTTCGACCTAAATGTTGGTCGGGTAGGAACAAGATTTTTTCGCCTTGTTCGAATGCCCATTGCATGCTTCGCTGAGCGTTACTCGATGTACAGATTGAACCTCCGTGTCGTCCGGTAAAGGCCTTAATCGCTGCAGTGGAATTCATGTAGGTGATGGGAATAGTGACATCAGCAACGCCCGCTTCAATTAAGTCAGCCCAACATTGCTCAACCTGAGTGATCTCGGCCATATCGGCCATGGAGCACCCGGCGGCTAGATCTGGAAGGACAACCTTCTGACTCTCGGAAGTCAAAATATCGGCGCTTTCTGCCATGAAGTGAACCCCGCAGAACACAATGAATTCCGCCTGAGGCATTGCAGCAGCTTTCTGGGCCAATTTGAAGGAGTCTCCGGTGACATCAGCAAACTGAATTACTTCATCTCGCTGGTAGTGATGACCCAGAATAAATACGCGCTCCCCGAGGGCTTCCTTTGCCTTGCGGGCGCGTTCCACCAAGTCAGGATCAGAAGCGGGTGGTAAATCGCCAGGGCATTCCACCCCGCGTTCACTCTGTGCATCAGCGTTCGTGCCCAGCAGGAGTAGGGCTAGCGGTGAGGGAGCGGGATCGGTAAAGGTTCCAGCCATATACGCATTGTCCTACCGAGTGGGGGCTCGCGCGATACAGGGGCGGGATGTGCGCAAACGGCGGTTCAGGCATACCCTTATGACTGACAGGTATCTTTGTCGGAAGTTTTCCGGCGGCCGCACGACGTTATTCAGGAAGCGAGAATGCACATGTCTACCGAATCCTCAGTATCCGAAACTTCAGTATCCGAAACCGATGGCCTTCTGCTCAGTGAAGCAGCAGCAGACAAAGTGAAGGTGCTTTTGGAATCTGAAGGTCGCGATGACCTCGCCCTTCGCATCGCCGTTCAGCCTGGCGGCTGCTCTGGACTGCGCTACCAACTCTTCTTCGATGACCGCAATCTCGATGGCGATGTCACCAAGGACTTCAACGGTGTGAGTGTTGTGACCGACCGCATGAGCGCGCCCTATTTGAGCGGCGCAACAATTGATTTTGTGGACACCATTGAGAAGCAAGGCTTCACAATTGATAACCCGAATGCCACAGGATCCTGTGCTTGTGGGGATTCTTTCCACTAGTCACTTCCACAAGTCACACGACTGCGCCGCGCTGGCATAGCGGGAAGGGTTTTTGTCTTTCCTCTCGAGTCTGACATCAACCTGCACGAGTTCGGGTAGGCTCTCGCAACGTGGCGATACTCATAACAGGTTCCATTGCGACCGATCACTTAATGACTTTTCCCGGCAACTTTGTTGACTCACTCGTTGAGGGTAAATTGGACAAGGTCTCATTGTCATTTTTGGTAGATGAACTCGAGATCCGTCGTGGTGGTGTGGCTCCAAATATTGCCTTTGGCATGGGGTGCCTTGGACTCAAACCGATTCTTGTGGGTGCTGTTGGTCCTGACTTCGCTGATTACGAAAGCTGGCTCAATCGACATGGCGTGGACACCAGTGGTGTGCACACATCAGATTCAGCGCACACTGCTCGTTTCGTATGTACAACCGATGCGGAGCAAAATCAGATAGCTACCTTCTACGCAGGTGCCATGTCCGAGGCCCGCAATATTGAACTCAAACCGATCGTCGACAAAGCAGGTTCGGCCGACATAGTCCTGATTGGTGCTAATGATCCCCTTGCCATGCAGCGCCACACCGATGAATGTCGCTTTCGTGGTTATCCATTTGCAGCAGATCCATCACAGCAATTGGCTCGTATGAGCGGCGATGAAGTGAAACCGCTCATTGAAGGCGCACAATACTTGTTTACTAATGAATATGAGTCAGCACTCATTGAACAGAAGACTGGTTGGAGCAGTCAAGATATTTCTCATATGGTGGAGGTTCGAGTAACGACACTCGGCGCCAAGGGTGCTCGCATTGATCGCCGAGGTGAGTCAAGTGTGGAAGTTCCTATTGCTGAGGAACTACGCAAGGCTGATCCCACGGGAGTAGGTGACGCCTTCAGGGCAGGTTTTCTCACTGGCCAAGCATGGGGCCTCACCGATGAGCGATCTGCGCAACTGGGATCGTTATTGGCCACCTATGTCATTGAGACAGTTGGCACCCAAGAGTATGAACTAGCTCAACAACATTTCCTAGAGCGCATGGCTCAGAGTTATGGTGATGCAGCTGCAGCGGAAGTCCAAGAGCACATTTCCTGTCCTCGACCATAAAGTCAATATTGCCGTGGGTACGGGTGTTGTAGGTGGAAAAGTCCTACCTGAGTCCGCATGGTTGCTCCCTGATCCACTGGATTTTGATTCCGAGGGCGATGTCATTGCAATCGGTGCTGAACTTGATCCCGCCACGGTGCTCCAGGCTTACACACAAGGTCTTTTCCCGATGCATCTCGGCGGCGAGGAAACTGATCAGCGAGGCGACTTGGCCTGGTGGTCACCGAATCCTCGCGGGATTTTGCCACTTGAGGCATTACGTGTGAGTCGATCACTCCGAAAGTCGCTGCGACGCTTCACCGTGACGTATGACACCCGATTTACTGAAGTGATGACTTTGTGTCAACGCCCATTGGATGAAGGGCAATGGATTACCCGTGAGTTTATTGAGACGTATTCTCATTTGCATCGTTTGGGTTACGCCCACTCGGTCGAAGTCTGGAATCAAGAAAGCCAATTAGTTGGCGGCCTTTATGGCCTTGAACTGGGTGGACTGTTTGCGGGTGAGTCAATGTTTCATCTGGAAAGGGATGCATCGAAGGCGGCCCTTTTTCATCTTGTAAAAAAATTGAATGCTTGTGGCGGGAACAGGATGCTAGATGTCCAGTGGCGCACAGACCATTTGGCGACCTTGGGAGTTATTGAAATCTCACGTCAGGATTACATACAGCATCTACGTACCGTCTTGCCGACAATGAGTTGTTTTGATTAGGAGTTGACAACAGTAGTGATTGCCTCGGGCAACTCTGCCAGGAATCCGTCAACGTCTTCGGCTGAACATGTTGACGGCAGAGAGATTCTTATGCTGGAGTCATGCGGAATGCCCATGGCCTGCAAAACGTGGGATGGCATTCTGGAGTCCGCAGTACATGCTGAACCAGATGCAACATAAATCCCTCGCCTGTCCAATTCGGTAACAAGGGCGCCGGCTGCAGCGCCCCGAAACGAAAAAGTGACGATATGGGGCAATCGATTCCGTGCATCACCCGTGCATTCAATTCCCAAGTCACTCATACCTTCCAGTGACGTGCGAATGGCGTCGATCAGGTGGCGATTTTTCTCAGCAGTGTCTTCCCAATTGGCACATTCCTCAAGAGCGACCGCGGCTGCTACTGCTGCAGGGATATCGGGAAACCCCCCGATCCATCCGCGGTCAGGAGCCTCTTCGGGACGCCAATGAAATTGTGGGCCGGTCACCATAATGGCTACGCCGGGAGGCCCGCCCCAATCGCGCGCCGGAGCGACTAAGAGATCGAAGTCTTGGGGGAGTGAGTCGTGACTAATGACACCTGTTGCGTCAGATATCACGGGAATCCCTCGGGAACGAGCCAGGTGAAGCACCTCCGCGAATGGTTGGCGGGTACCTACTTCGGCGTTGGCGAGTTGCACGCAGACCAGGGCCGCACCGCCTTCAAGTGCTTCCCGCATGGAGTCGGGATCGATGGCACCGGTAGCTAGTGCTGCGACGGGCACGTACTCGGCACCTTCCGTAGCTACCAAGTTATGAATCGAATTAATAACTGCCATTGACTCGATCTCGGCGGCGATGACACGGTGGGAGACCCTGCGCCGTTGTCGATACACACCCACAATCGCTGATCGCAAAGCCTCTGGGCCTGATGCAGCGAAAAACACGCGTGAGGAATTGACCCCGATACTCGTGGCAATACTGGATCGGGCTGATTCCAGAAGCAAGCCAGCTTGCCGTCCGACATGATGCATGCGGGCAGGGTCGGAAAATGCCTGCTCTGCTGCGTTATGCCAGGCTTCCAGCACCGTGGCAGACATAGGGGTACCGGCAATAGAGTCAAGATTTATGTGAAATGGGGCATATGTCACGCCCCCACAGTACCCATGATCGTGCCTTTGTGAATTGTGGTGCACCATGTGACGAATTCGATGGATTTTCCTCGTAACCCTGGGGAGAAATAGGTGAAGTCGTGCGATAGTCTCAGGCGTGCGGTGCGCCGCATTTTCTGACCAAAATCCGTCCAGCGGAACCGACTCGTGAAGGTTGTGGAATGACTCGCACTTCCGGTGCACATAAGAAGGCACTTGTAGGTGTTGGCCTTGCTGCAGGTGTTGCCCTGCTTAGTGGCTGTACCGCAAATGAAGCGTTCTTTTTTGACCTTCCAGAACCCGCCACGGTTGAAGCTCCCATTATTCAGAACTTGTGGAATGGCTCATGGATTGCAGCCTGGGCAGTTGGGATTGTCACCTGGGGTCTCATGATTTGGGCAATTCTTGCCTATCGTCGCAGACGGATTAACGAGGTTCCTGAGCAAACGAAGTACAACATTCCTATTGAGCTTCTCTACACGGTTGTTCCTTTAATCATGATTTTTGGGCTCTTCTGGTTTACGGCAAAAGATCAAAGCGAAATTTTGACTTTGGATAATGACCAAAGCCAGACAGTGAATGTTGTGGGTTTCCGATGGTCATGGGCTTTTAACTACCTTGATGAAGATGTCTATGCGCTCGGAATGCCGGTTGATTCACAGTTTGTCTCCGATGATCCCGCTATTGCTGAATTGCAAATTCCCACGCTGGTTCTCCCGGTGGATGAAAAAGTGCGATTCGAACTCACCTCCCCTGATGTCATTCACTCCTTCTGGGTGCCATCCTTCCTTTTCAAGATGGACATCATTCCGGGGAAAACCAATGTGTTTGAACTTACTCCGGACAAAATCGGAACGTATGCGGGCAAGTGTGCTGAGCTGTGCGGTACCTACCACTCACAAATGCTTTTCAACGTCAAGGTTGTAGAACGCCCCGAGTTTGATGCATATATTGCGGATCTCAGGGCAAAAGGTCAGACTGGAACCATTCAAACAGGCCGATCAACTGAAGAAGGTCAGTTACCTCAGGAGCGGACACTATGACAATTCTGAACGAGCGTCCCACGACTGCACCCGTGCCCGAGAGTGCAACTCCTCGCCGCAAAAAAAGCCTTGGCGCGGCAGTCGTTAACTGGGTGACTTCTACCGATCACAAGTTGATCGGCTACATGTACCTGATTACTTCGGTTCTGTGGTTCTTCCTTGCAGGTCTGATGGCACTCGTCATTCGTGCTGAGTTGGCTATTCCTGGAATGCAGGTTGTCTCACTTGAGCAGTACAACCAACTGTTCACCATGCACGGAACAATCATGCTGTTCCTTTTTGCCACACCACTGTTTGTGGGCTTTGGAAACGTGATTATGCCTCTGCAAATTGGTGCACCCGACGTTGCTTTCCCACGTCTCAACATGTTTGGGTACTGGTTGTTCCTTTTCGGTGGCCTCATTGTGGCTGCTGGGTTTTTCACGCCTGGGGGCGCGGCGGCATTCGGTTGGTTCGCTTATGCGCCTTTGAGTAACGCGGTTAACTCGCCTGAAGTCGGTGCAGATTTATGGCTACTCGGCCTGACGTTAGGTGGTTTAGGAACCATCCTCGGTGCAGTTAACTTCATCACGACGATTTTCACCATGCGGGCTCCCGGCATGACCATGTTCCGGATGCCAATCTTCACCTGGACCATCCTGATCACAAGCGTTCTTGTCCTCATCGCTTTCCCTGTGCTGGCGGCTTTGTTGGCCGTGGCATTTATTGACCGCCAATACGGTTCCTTGGTGTTCGCGCCGGAAAATGGTGGTGCCATTTTGTGGCAACATCTGTTCTGGTTCTTCGGGCATCCTGAGGTGTACATCATCGCTTTGCCCTTCTTTGGCATTGCGAGCGAAATCATCCCGACATTCGCACGTAAGCCAATCTTCGGCTACAAGGGCTTGATTTTTGCGACCATGGCCATTGGCGCACTTTCTGTTGCTGTGTGGGCGCACCACATGTACGTCACAGGTTCGGTATACCTACCGTTCTTCGCGTTCATGACCATGCTCATTGCGGTCCCCACCGGTGTCAAATTCTTTAACTGGATCGGCACCATGTGGAAGGGTTCGGTCTCCTATGACACCCCCATGCTTTGGACCATGGGCTTTTTGTTCACCTTCCTTTTCGGTGGACTGACCGGAATTATTTTGTCGGCCCCACCACTTGACTTCCATGTGTCCGATTCCTATTTCGTGGTGGCTCACTTCCATTACACGGTATTCGGAACAGTTGTGTTCATGATGTTTGCGGGTCTGTATTTCTGGTGGCCCAAGATGACCGGAAAAATGCTGGATGAAAAGCTCGGCAAAATTCACTTCTGGCTTCTTTTCATCGGGTTCCAGGTCACCTTCCTCGTGCAGCATTGGCTCGGAGTTCAGGGCATGCCTCGCCGCTACGGCGACTACCTACCCATGGATGACTTTGAAACCTTGAACATTGTCTCCACCGCAGGTGCGGCGATCCTTGGTATCTCCACATTCTTCTTTATCTGGAACGTTTTCAAGACGTGGAAGACTGCACCCAAGGTGACCGTCGATGATCCCTGGGGCTGGAGTGGTTCACTTGAATGGGCGACATCCTGTCCGCCTCCTCGCCATAACTTCACTTCGCTGCCTCGGATCCGTTCCGAGCGCCCAGCCTTCGACCTTCACCATCCGGAACTTGCAGATCATCCCGCAGTGCGACCTGCAGCTCTGAATAGTGAGGCCAGCAAATGAAGGTAGAAGGTCTCCTTTTCGTCCTCGGATTCGTCTTTTATTCGGTTGTCGCCGCGGTGTACTGGTACCTCAGTCGCGATGAAGTGGGAACGACCGCCTTGGCGCTCACAGGTGCCCTAGCATTTCTGGTTGCGTTCTACTCGCTGTACACATCCAAGCGGGTATACCCACGCCCAGAAGATCGCCTCGATGGTGAAATCGATGAAGCCGATCCCGAGTACGGATTCTTTAGCCCGCATTCATGGTGGCC
>CAZVLV010000043.1:0-8909 GCA_964628015.1 uncultured Aquiluna sp.
CGCGCCACCTGAAGGTCGCCCTGTTGTTGCATGGGAACACGGCACCCTCGGAATGGGTGAAGCATGTGTGCCGTCACGATCAGATAACCCGACGGCTGACATGTACACATTCATTGGTCCCATGATGGCTGCGAACTGGGTTGTGGTTGCCACCGATTATGTGGGCTTGGGGACACCAGGGGCGAATCAGTATCTCGTCGCGCAGGCGGAAGTGCGTGATGTTGTGAACTCCGTTCGTGCAGCTCGCTCAATCCCCACGGCGAATGCGAGTAATCGGTACGCGACCTTTGGGCATTCCCAGGGCGGGCATGCATCTATCTGGACAGGTCACTTGGGTCCGGAATACGCACCGGAGTTGGAACTTGTTGGCGTCGCAGCTGCCGCACCCGCGTTGAATCTCTCGGAAATTGCTTCCGCGCAATGGAACACCGCAGTGGGTTGGGTAATTGGGTCTGACCTAGTGGAGTCGTGGCCCACGTATTACCCCGACCTTGATGTTGACGCGGTGTTATCAGAGTCAGGTCGCGATGCCCAAGCACGTTTAGCAGCTGAATGCATCAAACTCTCGGGGCTCGAAGCATTGGCACGCGAAAAACTTGGTCAACAGTTTTTCTCGGTGAATCCGCTGACTTTTCCGGTATGGAAAGAGTCTTTGCTGGCGCAAACTCCACCCGTAATGAATGCGGACATGCCGGTGTTTATTGCTCAGGGAACAACTGATGAAGTTGTGTTGCCTTGGCCAAATGCCATGATCCAAGAGCAGTGGTGCCAAGCCGGTTCAACGGTGGAGTTCCTGTGGATGGGAGATGTCAACCATATGGAGGCCGCTCACGTATCGGGACCTGCTGCGGTGAATTGGATAGCGGATCGGTTTGCAGGTCGTCCCGCATCGCGGTCATGCGATATGCCGCCACCGGTGGCGCCGGTAAATCCTGCACAGCCGTAAGGGCCCTGGGTTTCACCCACCGTGATGTTTGATGCTCAGACGTGTTGCTGTTTTTTGTGTATCCATGCGCACCAAACTTGGCATTGATGACCGGGTGTTGTGGCTGTAGCCCGCACTCTTAGCGCTGAAACAGTCTCGAGTAATCAGCGAGTAACGCCTGTGGCGCGAACTCCCGCAAAGGCGGCTCATCTGTTGGAATTGTTGTGTTCCCGATCAGGAGATGCATTTCTGGAAGGTTACTGGCGGGCCTAGGTCGCTGTACGTGCCACACTTCTGCAATGGGTGGATGTGAAAATCGGTGAATGCAAATGAATTGCGTTTCGCCGATGTCGTAGTTGTTGGTGCTGGCATCAGTGGACTTGCCGTGGCGGATCAATTGCTGCGTGCAGGTCTCTCGGTGAGTGTTCTGGAAGCGCGTGATCGCGTAGGTGGGCGACTACTTGGTTCACCTTTTGATCTCGGTGCTTCGTGGTTTTGGCCAGGAGAACAACGTGTTCCAGCCTTGGCTCAGCGACTGGGAGTGGAGTCATTCGAACAATTTCGAGCGGGCGATGCACTGATTGATGAACTCACAGGAGTGCAGCGATACCCAGGAAACCCGATCGATGTTCCTTCGTTTCGCATTGTTGGTGGAACCTCCACATTAGCCACCGCACTTGCAGGGCAGTTACCTCCCGAGACGATTCACCTTCAGCAGCCGGTGCATGAGATTACCGCCGATTTACGCATTTCAACTGCTGATCAACTGTGGCAAGCGCACCACGTGGTTATCGCATTACCGCCTGCACTCGCGGTTCAGGCAATAAAACTGCCGGGTGACCTCCCTGCGGAACTCATTGAAATTGCTGCGCGCACTCCCGTATGGATGGGAGATTCAGTCAAAGTTGTCGCACACTTCGAGGAACCATTCTGGCGCAGGGAAGGACTAGCAGGTGCCGCAATTAGTAGGCGTGGCCCACTTGGCGAGCTGCATGACATGTCCGGCCCAGATGGTGAACCCGCTGCCTTATTTGGATTCGCTCGCGCCGCATCCATGCATGCCAATACCGAGTCGGATATTCGCGAACAACTGATTCGCATGTTTGGCCCCCAAGCTGCAGAACCACGTCAAGTGCTCATTCAGGATTGGAGCCTCGAGCAGTGGACAACACCGCCAAGCGCTGGCGGAGTTCCCGATTACGCGATGTTTGGCCACCCGATGTATCAGCAGCCCGCGCTTCAGGGCCGATTGCACTGGTCATCCACTGAAACTGCACGTTCCTATGCGGGTCACATTGAAGGCGCATTGGAAGCGGCCGAGCGTACTGTGGATGCAATTACGGCAATGTCGACCATCACGACTTAGACGAGCCTCCGGTCAGGATTGAACTGACGACCTACCGCTTACAAGTTCCTTTCCAAGGAAGACCTATTCCGCACCAATCGTTAACGTGGGCCAACTCTCAAGGTCACGTTGGAGTTGTCGGTCATGGGTGACGACGATGACTGCAGCCGGTGTGTTGTCCAACGCTTCGAAAAGTTCGTCCACGAGGGCCATTGAAAGGTGGTTCGTTGGTTCATCCAGCAACAGGGCATGTGGGCGGGCGGCTAGCGCCAGCGCCAGGTCCAGGCGACGCTGTTGACCGATGGACAACTGCATGACAGGTCGGCTTGCATCGCTCGCCCGAAGAAGACCCAATGCTCCTAAGGGAACAACGAGCTCGGGGGCCAAACCGCTGTTCAGCAGTTCGTTGACCCTTGATTGATAGACCTCAAACGCTGAGCGCTGATCCTTCCACGATGAGTCCTGTGAAACGACTCCCAGGCGGGCGGTCACTGACACAGCAACGGAGCCGGTTGTTGGCACCAGTGTTCCACCCAGGACTGCAAGCAATGTCGACTTTCCGGCACCGTTGGGACCAGTGATCAGTAGACGATCGCCGGAAGCCACCTCGACACCCACATGCGTGTGCAACCGGCCTTCGACCATGACGTCGTGGGCGCTGATCACGCTTGCACCGGGCAGTTCGGGTAACTCGGGAAGTGTGAACATCAAGGCCTCTGGCGGCTTCGTCACATCGTGAGCTCGAAGGTCGTCAATACGACGGCCGATCGCACGCACATGTGATGGTGCACGTGTGGCACGTTGGTGCTTGCCCGTTCCCTTTGGTGGTCGCCACCCGGATTGCAGCCGGTTCTGTGCGGCCGACAGGTCGGCTGACAGACGTGAATGCTCAGCCTTGTGCTCGTCGAATGTCTGCTGCCATCGTGCGCGTTGGGCTTGCCTCCCCTGCACATAGCCCGCATAACCGTCGCCATACACCTGCGCGCGACCATCCAAAGATGGGTCAAGATCAAGGATGCTCGTCGCGACGTCTGCCAGCAGCGCCCGATCATGGCTCACCAGCACCACACCTGCCTTCGTGGTTCGCAGGCTCGCCGTCAGGAAGTCCAGGCCGGAGCGGTCGAGGTGGTTCGTCGGCTCATCCAACAGCAGAAAGTCGTGTGCGGCACCAAGCAAGCAGGCGAGGCGCACCCGGTAGCGCTGCCCAACCGACATTGTCGACAGAAGGCGACTGCGATCTGTGATCGCGCCGAGTTCGAGCAGCGCAATGTCAACCCGGCGGTCGGCGTCCCACGCGTCAAGGTGACTGGCGAGGTCAAGAGCCTTGGCGTAGAGATCCGCAGCCCCGGGCGCGTCAGTAGCCAATGCCGAAGCCGCACTATCGAGTTGCGCCACGGCAGCACGGCATTGGGACAGTTCGACGTCAATGAGATCGCCGATCGTTCGGTCGTCGTGAACAGGCAACTCCTGTTCGGCGATGCCGATGCTGCCGAATCTTCGGACTTCCCCAGAGTCCGGTTGGATTCGCCCGGCTAATGCGTGCAGGAAGGTCGACTTGCCTCTTCCATTCTCACCGACAACCCCAAGGCGCGATTCAGGTGAGACGGTAACGGTCAGGTGGTCGAGAACTGTGTGTCCTCCTCGGATCACAACGAGGTCGACAGCCGATAGGTGCGCATGCGCGCGTGCATGGGAAACGTTTTGCGTGGTCATTGCTCTGCTTTCGAAAGGGGCCGGCTAGTGCCGTGCCTGAGGACGTCATGAACAAATAACCCGCGCGCCTTGTAGTCGCGCGCGAGTCAGAGAAATGTCCGCCACGTCACAGATAGAGCTGCCACATGTTGCCAAGAATACCGAAGAACGTGGGATTTCATGCATGTCCCAGGAAGAGCCTCCGGTCAGGATTGAACTGACGACCTACCGCTTACAAGGCGGTTGCTCTACCACTGAGCTACAGAGGCGAATTAACGCAAGGGTGAGCATACCGAGGGTGTTAGCCGGCAACGGAAAGGGGATGTTGCCGCTCACTAGGCTAAAGCGAAATAAATGTATTGAATTTGCTTCATATTGCAAGATTGCAATATTGCGGCATTTCGTGTGGTGCAGGCTTCGGTTGAACGGGACATTGTCAACGGTCCGACCGAATAGGTTAGTCATATGTTTGCAGCCCGATACGAGAAGCATGGATCTGCCACCGAGGTGTTCATTCTCGGTGAAGTTGAAACTCCACTACCTGGTGCCGGGCAAGTGAGAGTGAAGATTGCTTTCTCCGGAATCAATCCGACAGACGTCAAGAGTCGTGCAGGTGCCGTGGCATCGGTGATCAATGAGTTCCAAATTCCGCATCATGATGGTGCCGGAGTGATTGACGCTGTAGGTGACGGAGTGAGCCCAGAACGCATTGGTGAACGCGTGTGGCTGATGCTCGCAGCAAAAGGAAGTAGATACGGAACTGCAGCCGAGTACTGCATTGTCGATTCCGATTTTGCTCGTCCGTTACCGGCATCTGTGTCCTTCGAGTTGGGAGCGACCCTGGGTGTGCCAGCGGTCACCGCCGCCTACTGTCTTTTTTCCGATGGACCGATTGCGGGGCACAATGTTTTGGTGACAGGGGGAGCAGGAGCGGTCGGGCGCTGCGCAATTGAGTTGGCCAAGTGGGGTGGTGCTCGGGTCTACACAACAGTGAGCAGTGAGAGCAAGGCAGAAGTAGCTCGTGCAGCCGGTGCCGATGTTGTCATCAACTACTTAACAGGTGATGTCACTGCGGACATGGGTGACATAGAAATCAATCGCGTGATTGAGGTCAACCTTGCCGCGAATCTTGACAACGATATTGCCATTGCCCGACCCGGAATGAAGATTGTTTCTTATGCTGCCGATGGACCCGATCCGGTTCTTCCGCGGCGAGCGCTCATGACGGCAGGGGTCACCATTGAATTCATGCTGCTGTACACGGTGAGTCCTGAAAAATTCGCGAAGTCCGTTTGTCTCACCGAAGAGGCTTTAGCAGCAGGGGCTCTCACCGCGCCTCCCACCCGTATTCTCCCGCTCTCAGAGATTGCACGTGCCCATGAACTGGTGGAAGGTAAGTCGGCTGACCGGATTCTTGTAGAAATCTGATAGTCGCACTTGGTGGTACACACATATGTGGTGGGGTGTGTTGAACACTCCCCACCACATATCTTTATGCGTGGACTTCTATCGAGGTTCAGCCGATTTTCGAGGCTGTGACTCGGTAGGGATCGGTTGCGGTAAAGCCACCGGTTCCTACGCTGACCTTGATTGTTGCTTTCTGACCGGCCTTCAGCGTCATCGTGCGCACTCGGTCTGATGTCCCCGAGTTAGTGGTGCTCGAGCTACCACCTGGGTGGTAGACAGCCAGTCCATAGTTGCGTGGCAGTGTGCCGAGTCGAACTTCGTACTGGCCATCAGCAGCAGCGGTGAATGACCACCACTGTGCATCTGCATCCGAACGCATGACGGACTGAACCGTTCCCGACTCGGGCAACTGGGCGGCGCCGGCTTGATCATTGCCCGGAGTTGGATACTCCGGAGCGGGTGTTGGTACCGGCGTTGGTACCGGTGTCGGTGTCGGTGTTGGTTCCGGTGTTGGTACCGGTGTTGGTACCGGAGTTGGTACCGGCGTTGGTGTTGGTGTCGGTGTTGGTGTCGGTGTCGGTGTCGGTGTCGGCTCCGGTACTGGTGCTGACGCTGGCGCTGTTACCGAGAGTGAGTACGGCGCCGTTGTGCTGGCATTGCCGTTTCGCACCTCTACCAAGATGTCCAACCGAGCTCCCTTGGCCAGGGTGCGAGTGAGCACCCTGTCACTGAGATTGGAGTTCGCTGTGGAACTGCTTCCACCTGGTGAATACGCAGCGAGTGCATATGGACTGGGGAGATTGTGCAGGCGCACGGTGTAGGAGCCTGCAGCCTTTGCTGTGAGCGTCCACCATTGTTTGTCCGTGGTGGAGCGCATTGTTGAACTCACCGATAGTGACTCGGGGAGTTGACCCGCACCGGTTCGGCTATCGCCAGGTACTCCAGGGGCTGGCTGTGGTGTGCCGGGTGTGGGGGTTGGTGTCGGCGTGGGTGTTGGCGTGGGTGTAGGTGTTGGCGTGGGTGTGGGTGTGGGTACCGGCTTTGGAGTTGTCTTGTCGGCAAACACCTGCAGCGTGTAAGGCTTGGTTTCGTTAGCCACACCTTGGTAGCCGCGATAGACCTCGATTAAATAAGTTGCAGGATCCCAGAACTGGAAGCGTGGTCCCATTTTTTCGTCGGTCAGGCCATTATTTTGGCCAGTCCAGATGGGAAACAACCTCTGGTTAATGGAGTCACCGTTTCGAAGGCGGTATAACCGAACGTCGTAGTTACTTGGGAGATTCGTTAAGTAGATGTCGGGTGAATCAACCTGTTCGGTCAACGTGAACTTGAACCAGTCGACATCTGTATCGCTATCAAGTAATTCAACAACTGGCTTACTGATGTCAATCTCGGTTGCAGTTTGTTGAGTGTCCCCGGCAAAGTCAGGTCGTATTGGAGTCCGGAAAGTTATTGGTTCACTGGACTCAGATCCGCGGAGTATCCCCACGGCACTTGCCGTCAAGGTGTACTCGGTGTCACTCTTTAGGCCTGCAATTTCGCAGGAGTTCTTAGGAGCTGCAACGAGACATGCTGGTGATCCATCAGCGAAAGAGATGATGGTGGATGCGACCGCAGGTCCTGATGTGGGCAGAGTCCACGTGACATTAGCTCGACTCCACCAGGTTGAAGCTGCAGTCAGATTGCTTGGCGCACTGGGAGCTGATCCATCTGTTGACAATGCCCGAAGAGCTGACAACGGGTCAACCATTCCGTGACCAAAGTGTGAATCCCAACCGGTAGCACCAAGATCTTGCGCGGTATTGGTGAGCAAATTAGATACGGCGACCTTCTGATTGGTGGTACGTGCATGGGCGTGAATCAGTGCAGCGACACCGGCCACGTGTGGTGCAGCCATGGATGTTCCATTGAGTATTGCGTAACTATTTCCGGGAATGGTCGACAAGATCCGCGCGCCTGGTGCAGCGATATCTACCGACGCGTTCTGAGAACTGAAGACAGCTCGTTCATCCGTGACTGTGGTTGCGCCAACGGCGACTACACCGTCATAGGAAGCGGGGTAGGAGAGTTGGGCGTTGGAACCTGAGTTGCCATTCGCTGCAATCACGGTGACGCCTCGGCTGATCGCGTACTCGACGGCTTTTTCCATAGCTGTCAAGGGTTGCGTGCCGCCGAGAGACATGTTGATGACCTCAGCGCCGTTGTCCGTTGACCAGATGATTCCCTGTGCAACATCTCCTGCGCTTCCGGATCCTCTGTCATCGAGGACACGCACCGGCATTATTCGAGCATCTGGTGCGACACCAGCGATGCCAATGCCGTTATTGGCGCTGGCCGCGATGGTCCCTGCGACGTGCGTCCCATGCCCATGTCCATCTACGCGTCCGGATCCGCCATTCACGATATTGATACCGGGGCCAAATGAGCCTTGTAGATCCTCATGGTTGGCAACGCCCGTGTCGATCACCGCGACGTCGATCCCTTCACCGCGGGTGATTCCCCAGAGGGACTCTGCTTGAACGCGGGTTAAGCCCCACAATTCACCGCGCCTGGCGTCATTGGACGCCTGGACCTCTTGATCCTCGGTCGTATCGAAGAGGCTCACGGGGGTATCGACCTCCACACTGATCAAGCGTGGATCCTGTTGACTCTCGAGTACATCTCGTGCCGCGTCGATTCTTCGCGTGTGTTTATTAGTTTCTACAACGGGCTTTCCGTCAACGTTGAATACCGATACGACCGTGACTTTCTCTTGTGTTCCCACCCCCTCAAGAACTCTGGCGACAGGTGCGTCAACGGATGTATCAGGCTCAGCCCATTCCGAGACTGCTCCTGGGTTGGCACCCGAGTTCACTGGATTCTGGTTGGTTGTTTGTGTCGAGGCTGTGGCGGCAACGGGGGTTCCAATTGCAGCGGCAATGAGCACTGCCGCCATGGAACTTCCGGTGAGTAACCACCCTCTGTTTGGTTTATTTATTTTCATAAAAATCATGGTACGCCTCTTTTCCCATAAATGACAGTGATAACTGTCAAATAAAGATTAGGGGAATGTAATGTTTGTGTAAAGCGGTGACAGCTAGTCCTTCATGTGAGAGGAAGTAGCCATGAGTGGCCAGTACTGCTGGAATAAACGCTGTACCCGGGCTTCGCCACGGCCCAATGAGAATTGCCCTATTCCTACCATGGTGAAAAGCCCTAAATCCGTTGCAGCGAGTGCAGATGCTTCCACTTCTGGGCGAAAAACCCCGGCTTTTTTGCCTTCATCCAGGTACTTCTCAATTGCCTTCTCGCGGGGAGTGAGAACCTGCTTCTTTAATGTTTTGAGCAGTTCAGGTTGTGTCTCGCGGAATGAGAGCGCGGTGGCAGCGATGTAACCAACAATCTCGAAATAAGCGGCGCCGGAACGCAATCCATTGCGCAAACGGTCAGCGAAACTCTCACCTGGTGTGAGCGAGTCCAGCCAGCCTGTGTACGTGGGCAGACTCTGGATACCTGCAAGGGCGAGCAGAAGTTTCGTTTCATAGTGTCTAAACGCTGTAC
>CAZVLV010000044.1:0-8876 GCA_964628015.1 uncultured Aquiluna sp.
CAATGTAGGAGGGGAAATACGGGAATGTCATGGGGTACTTGCGTGGGTTATCAAAGCTGGCACCACCGGTGATGACGAAAACGTCTGGAATTCCGCGGCGGTTGAGATCTTGGATAACTGCCGAGTGAGTCGGTGTACCGAGTGCGCCGTACATTGCGAAGATCTTGTCGCGCAGAATCAGCTGATTGGTGCCCTTCTTGGTAAGAGCGGGGTTGTACTGATCATCGAAAATTCTTAAGTCGACGCTACGGCCATTGATTCCGCCGTTTTTATTGACGTAATCGAAATAAGCCTTAGCTGCTACCGGGATGTCCTTGTAGCCAGGGGCTGCAGGACCAGTCAGTGGTGTTGTTGTACCAATAATGATCTTGTTATTGGTGACACCTGGGTCAGCCGCTTGGGCAGGTAATGCTGTAGCAAGCGCAAGCGCTGCTGCCGTGCCTAAGGCAACCGTTCCGGTTGCAAATTTGAATCTCACGAATTGCTCCTCCAGCGAAGGGCGAGCACCAACTGAGCACATGAATAAATGAACAGCCAATGAACGCAATGTGTGGCTGAGACTAACTGCGACTGCCCATATTGGCAATGCTTTTCTCAAATTTGATATTCGAACGTTAAGCCCTTAAATGCTTGCAGTTGCAAGCATTTAAGGGCTTAACGGGCACTCAGAGCGTGGGTCAGCAGGTATTGCTTTCCGGATCACTCAAAACCGACGCCTAACTGAGAGTGGATCGAGTCCTACCTCGGGACTTGTCCACCCAGGTGCGCACCGTTCCTATGATCCCACCAGGAACCGCCAAAACGACAGCAACGACCAAGAGGCCGTACAGCAGGTTGGGCGCATTGTTGGTGATTTGCTCGGGCCAGCCACGCTCCCCTGCCACTCCGTCTACAAATTCCGGGAGCCAGACGATGATAAACGCGCCGATAATCGCGCCGAGGAGGGACGAGCGCCCACCAAGGACAATTCCCACGAGCAATGAAAGCGACAGACCGAGGCTGAATGCTCCCGGACCAACAAAGCTGAGAATCTGAGCGAAAACAGCACCAGCTAGGGCGGCAAAGAGCGAACTGACGACAAATGCCGAAACCTTGGAGCCCGATGCGGAGATACCCACGACTGCGGCAGCGACTGGATCGTCTCTGACTGCCTTCCACACTCGGCCCTGACGGCCACGAACTAGGTTGAGCGCGGCAAAGGCAACAATGCAAGCTACCGCGATGGCCATGGATGCATGCCAGCGTTCCAAGATGAAGCCCGAGTCAATTGAGTCAAAAACACCTGAGTCGGCAAGATCTGTTCCGACATCTGTACCAGAGTCTAGGGGAACTTCGCCACCACCAGCAAGATCTTCTTCCGTGAGTAGATCTTCTTCCGTGAGTAGATCTTCTTCCGTGAGTAGATCTTCTTCCGTCAACAGGTCACCCTCTGTCAACAAGTCACCTTCGGTGAGGAGATCATCCTCGGTGAGCAGGTCACCCTCCGCCAAGAAATCTTCTTCACCGGTGAATTCACCGGCTGCATCGCCGAATTCTGAGAGATCAAGCTCGGCATACTGTTCGTCTTCTGCAGCCACTATGGCCTCTGGCGACTCACCGGTTGTTTCATCAAGGGCGACTTCGGTAGCAACATCGGTGGCAGGTGAATAACCTCCCGGAGGATACGGAACGGTGAGCATGAGTCCGTTCTCCCCGCCGAGAAGTTCAGGGAACCTGTTGGTGATTGCCGGGACACCCACGGCAATGCCGAGGGTTAGACCAGCGAGGTATGGGCCCTTGAGTCTGGCAGCCAATCCGCCAATCACACCACCGACAAGTACGCCGCCTAGACCAGCGAAGACCATGGACCACACGGCATTCCATTGCCAGCCGAAGAACGGCACGGTTTGCCAGTTCATGGAGGTCAGTGCGAATACGTAGCCACCAACAGCCATAAGAGCGCCATTGCCGAGAGAAACCTGACCAGAGAGTCCGACCAGAATCGTCATGCCGAACATTGCAGTGGCATACATGGCAATGAGCGCTAAGTACGAGCTGTACAGCGGATCGATGTTGTTGTTGAGGAGCAGCAACAACAGCCACGCAACGCCAACGATGACGGCGTGCCAAATAATTCGATTACCTGGGAAGGTACGCATATTTTTCACACCGACCTCGATCCATGGTGGCTGAACACTCCGTCAGGTTTAAGCAACAGGTTCAGCGCGAGAAGAATCAGCGCAACTACCGGCGCATTACTTGAATCGCTATAACCTGAAATAAGGGAAATGATCAAGCCTGTACCAATGCCGAAGGTTACAGCTCCCACCAGGCTGTCTAGCCCACCGATCACTGCCGCAGTGAATGCGAACACCAACAGGATGTCGAAACTGTTAGGTGAAATTGTTGCGGCGGGAGCCACCAAGATACCGCCGACCGCGCCAACGCCACCCGCGATTGCCCAGCCCGTGATCAACATGCGATTGACACGAACACCCGAAAGGCGTGCCACTTCCGGATTGAATGCAGAAGCACGCATGGACAGACCCAAGGCGGTCTTGGTAAAGAGCAATGTCAACCCGATTACTAAAGCAGCGGTCACAATCAAGACAAGGATGTCATAAAGAGAGATAGGCCAAATGCGACCGCCTACTTCTACTCCCGAGTTGTCGACCGGTGGAACAAACCCTTCAGGATCGCCTCCCCAGATCATGCCGGCACCTGCTTGAAGGGCAATCAGAACGCCGAATGTTGCGATGATGGCGCCGGTTGAGTCGCTGTTCTTCACCGGTCGAATAACAAGGAAGAAAACAATGATCCCGAGGACAACTCCCGCAGCGATGGCAACAACAAGTGCGAGCAGCCAATTGCCTGTTTGCTGTTGCACCGTCAAAGCAATGTAGGTGGTGAACATTGCTTGCCCAACCTGAGCGAAGTTGACCATGCGGGTAGAGCGCCAGACCAGAACAAGGGCAATCGCCATGAGAGCGATAACCGCACCTGTACTGAATCCACCAAGAAGATAATCAATGAAATTAGTCATGACTCAGTACCCCAAATATGCATGTCGAAGTTCTTCATCGGATGAAATTTCAGCGGCAGGCCCTGACTTCACAACCACACCAAGGTTAAGCACCACGCCTGTCGTTGCAACACGCAAAGCTGTGACGGCATTCTGCTCGACAAGAAGTACAGCGATGTTGGATTCCCTTGCAAGATTACTCACCAACTCCAAAATCTGAGTCACGATCATTGGCGCGAGTCCAAGTGAGGGTTCATCAAGCAATAAACACGTGGGATTGGACATCAGCGCTCGGCCAATCGCAAGCTGCTGTCGCTCACCACCGGAGAGCGTGTCAGCGCGCATTCCTTTGCGCTCACCCAAGATGGGAAACAGCGTAAAAACTTGATCGCGAGATTGGTTGCGCTGCTGCTTATTTCGCCAGAGTCCACCGAGCCTCAAATTTTCATCTACCGAGAGTTCAGGAATCGTGGAGCGACCCTCGGGAACGAGCGCCATGCCCAAACGAACAATGTCTTCAGGTTTGTTTCCAGTGATGTCCACACCATCAAAAAGCACTTGACCCGATTGTGGCTTCACCAATCCGGCGAGAGTGCGCATCAGCGTTGACTTTCCTGCACCGTTGGCACCGATGACCGCGGTGACTTCCCCGCGTGGCACTGCAAGGTTCATGCCCTTGAGAGCTTGCACAGCGCCATAGGACACGGAGAGTTCTACAGTTTCCAACATCAGTGGCTCACCTCCTCGCCGAGATAGGCGGCTAGAACCGCGGGGTTTGTGCGGACTTCTTCAGGCGATCCCGAAGCGATCACCTTGCCGGCATCTAGAACCCAAATGAGATCGCACACTTCCATGACCAGTTCCATATGGTGCTCCACCAAAAGCACGGTGCGCTCGGGAGTCCAGCTCTTAATCATGCGGCCCAACTCCGCCATGTCGGATGCACTAATGCCACCTGCGGGTTCATCCAGTAAAAGAACTTTGGGATCAGAAATCAAACTTCGGGCAATGGCCACTCGCTTTTGCACCGGGTAAGGCAATTCACCGGGATACCGATCCGCTACATCGGCAATACCAAACTCGGCCAATGTCTCCATCGCTTGTGAGCGCAATTTATTTTGCTCGCTATCTGCCCATGGCATGCCCAGCGAGTCAGCAACAATTCCACTCTTGACCCGAGCCGAACCTCCCAGCATCACATTCTCCAGAGCCGTGAGTGACCCGAACAGGCCAACACCTTGAAGGGTTCGAGAGATTCCCATCTTCGTCAGATTGTGGGTTTTGATGTGCTTAAGTTTCTTGCCTTCGAACCGCACATTGCCTTCGTCCGGGGTAAGGAAGCCACTCATGATGTTGAACACCGTGGTTTTGCCAGCACCATTCGGGCCGATCAGTCCGGTGACGGTGCCTTCGGGCACACCAATGGAGACATCGTCGAGAATCTTGAGACCACTCAGGGTGATGCTCACGTTCTCGGTAGCCAATAGCGGGTGGGTTAACGGTAGGACGTACTTCATGCAGATTCCATCCTCGTATCTCACATTCCTCAACACTCATACTGCGCGGACGATTTATGGGACCAGAGCAAGGTCGCTCACAGGCTTCTCACATTAAGGCGCAAGTCTGTATTCCCGAGGCGAAATGGTCAACCTTCTAGCTGTAAATCCACGGCAAAATTCAGAATCGTTATGCAAGGGGACGGAAATAGGGAACATGTGCACAAGGAAACCGCGCCCCCTCGCAGGGAGGGAACGCGGTTTCGCATAAATACGTGTGGGTCTACTGCTAGTTGTCGTCCTCAGAGAGTAAAGAACGGGTGCGGTTGGGATCTAGCTGGATGCCAGGGCCCATGGTGGACGACACTGTTGCCTTCTTGACATAACGCCCCTTGGATGAATTGGGCTTGAGGCGCAAAATTTCATCAAGTGCGGCGCCGTAGTTCTCTACCAATTGCTCGGCGGTGAAAGATGCCTTGCCAATGGGGAACTGGAGATTGGCGTGCTTGTCCACACGGAATTCAATTTTTCCGCCCTTAATGTCATTCACGGCCTTGGCGACATCCATGGTCACCGTTCCGGTCTTGGGGTTGGGCATCAGGCCACGTGGGCCAAGGACCTTGCCGAGTGTTCCGACCTTGCCCATGAGATCGGGGGTGCACACCGCGGAATCGAAATCTGTCCAGCCGCCAGCAACCTTGGCGATGAGGTCATCGGAGCCGACATAGTCTGCACCTGCTGCACGGGCTTCATCGGCTTTATCACCGTTCGCGAACACCAAAACGCGAGCGGTTTTGCCGGTGCCGTGGGGCAGGTTCACCGTGCCACGAACCATTTGATCAGCCTTGCGTGGGTCAACGCCCAGTCGCATGGATACCTCAACGGAGGAATCAAATTTGGTTGTTGTTGTTTCCTTCACCAGACGAGCGGCCTCGAGGGGTGAGTACAGGCGATCAGCTTCCACTTTTTCAGCTGCCGCCCGGTATGCCTTACTGCGCTTCATGTTCTGCTCCATTTCTCACAGCAGGAGTTTCCTGCTTGCAGGGTGTGGTTGACGAGCCGCGCTGGCTCTCCCACGTTATTTCCTTAAATTGTTAAGTTGTTAAATTCAATTTTTCTCTTCAGTTGTGCATGTGGTTGCTGTTATGCGGAAACCGTTATTCCCATTTGACGTGCGGTGCCTTCAATGATCTTCATTGCGGCATCTATGTCATTTGCATTGAGGTCAGGCATTTTGGTTTCGGCAATCTCACGTACCTGCGACTTGGTAATGCTGCCTGCCTTCACTGACTGCGGTGTTCCCGATCCCTTTTCTAAGCCTGCGGCCTTGAGGATCATGCGCGATGCCGGTGGAGTCTTGAGCACGAAATCGAATGAACGATCTTCATAAACGGTGATTTCCACTGGAACGATATTGCCTTTTTGGGATTCTGTTGCAGCGTTGTAAGCCTTGCAGAAATCCATGATGTTCACACCGTGCTGACCCAGTGCGGGACCAACGGGAGGTGCGGGGTTGGCTGCGCCAGCTGGAATTTGCAACTTGATCATTCCGCTGACTTTTTTCTTCGGTGCCATGGTGTTTCCTTCTGTTTTTGTTGGTGTTGGTAGTGAAAGGTGAAGTTGTGTGGTGACGTGATTTATCCCGCATCAATCTGGCTAAATGCGAGTTCCACCGGAGTTTCGCGCCCGAAGATCTCGACCAGGCCGGTGACCTTTTGAGCTTCAAGGTTGATCTCGGAGATGGTTGCGTGCAATGTCGCGAAGGGACCATCAACAACGGTGACGGAATCGCCCACATTGAAGTCCACACTGATGGGTGCAGCTGCGCTGGCTCCACCACTGCCGCCTTTGGCCCCAGCGCCTGCGGTTGCTGGCTTCTTTTCTGGCTCGGGAGCAAGAATGGCAATGACTTCGTCAAGTGAGAGCGGCGCAGGGCTGTGTCCATTGCCCACGAATCCAGTCACCCCGGGTGTGTGGCGAACAACACCCCATGATTCATCGGTGAGATCCATGCGAACAAGGACATACCCCGGGAATTTATTGCGACGAACCTGCTTGCGCACACCACTCTTAATTTCAGTGACTTCTTCCATGGGAACTTCCACCTGAAAGATGTAGTCCTCCATGTTTAACGTCGTTGCGCGCGCTTCAAGATTGCCCTTGACCTTATTTTCATAACCTGAGTAGCTGTGAATCACGTACCAATTACCTGGAGCGATTCGCATGGAGCTCTTGAACTCTTCGAGAGGATCAGCTTCCTCAACGAGTTCTTCTGCAGCTTCTTCAGCGAGAGCTTCTTCAGCCGCTTCGGCTTCAGCAACGATTTCTTCAGCCTCCGCAACAACTTCGGCTTCAGCAATGGCCTCCGCGGCTGATACTTCCTCGGTCACCGCAAACGGATCAACATAGGAATCAGAGCCTGGCAGGTTTTCCTGCGGATCTTGTTCTTCAGACACGGGGGTCAATCTCCTTCAGCATTTCACGTGGTGTGAGGTTCATTTCACTTCGAACTAACCGAATATGAAAAGAACTCCCTGGGTAAAGACGTAGTCGTAGAGCGCGATAATTCCTGCCATAAGCAAAATGAAGAACAACACGACAATCGTGTAGTTGACCAATTCATTACGCGTTGGCCAAATAACTTTACGAAGCTCAACAACAACCTGGCGAATAAATAGAGCGAGACGAGAGAAGATGTTTTTCTTCTCAGCACCAGAGCCGCGTCCGCCACTAGGCTTCGCGTCGGTATCTGCCATGCTCACTCCACTCATGTACTGCCCCGGGACTTCTCCCGAGAAGGTTGTTGCCGTTCTTAATTCGCGTCGTTCCTTTGTGCATGTCGTTCTGTAGTTCCGTACTACTCCCGGTTCTCACCGGACCGCAGGGCCGAAGGGACTTGAACCCCCAACCGCCGGTTTTGGAGACCGGTGCTCTACCAATTGAGCTACAGCCCTGTGGAAGGCATGCTTACGCAGACCTACCGCGAGGGATGAGTGTACGTGCAACCCCCATGATCGCATTCTCCCGGGTCACGGGGACCGGTCAATTTCCCTCATAGATGACTGATCAAGCACATCCACACCAAATTTGTGTGATTCACTGGCAACATGACCGTATTGCGCTCACGTATTGTCCGAATCGCCCTTCCCCTTGCGGGAGTCGCCATGGTGCTCAGTGCCTGTGGGTCGAGTTCCACCGAAGACGATGCCAGTGTGGCGCCTGCGCCGGCCTCGTCTGCAGTGGTTGAGGATGTCGAGTCCGTCGAATCGGAAGTGGTCGAGTCCGAGGCACCTGCATCCACAGCGGGTGCCTACATCACCCTTGCGGACTACGAAAGCAACAAGGGCGCCTACAGCAATTCAGACGTTGTGTTGTTCTTCAATGCCGCATGGTGTTCCACATGCAAGGAAGCTCGCGAGAATCTGGAAGCAGATCCCGCTGCGATCCCGGCGGGTCTGACGATCGTCACAGTTGATTTCGATGACTCTGATGAACTGAAAAGGAAGTACGGAGTCACGGTTCAGCACACCTTTGTGCAGGTAGATGCCGAAGGCAATGAAATCACGAAGTGGAATGGCAGCGTTACGGCTGACCAGATTGCACAGCAGCTCGCCTGATGCTTCTGCTCCTCGGCGCGATCGTCGCCGGGATACTGACGACGCTCGCTCCATGTGTACTACCCATGCTCCCAGTGATCGTGGGTGGATCACTGGGTCCTTCCAGCGCTCAATCTCGACGCCGTGCCTATGTCATCGCAGCATCGTTAGGCATGTCCATCGTTGTGTTCACTTTGATTCTCAAAGCGACCACCGCACTCATTGGAATCCCCACCAACGTGTGGCAATGGATAAGTGGTGGCATTCTGATTGCACTTGGTCTGGTATCGCTTTTCCCCGGAATATGGGATCGCATCTCCATGGCTCTGCGATTACAAGAACGGTCAACTCAGCGCCTTGCATCTGCACGGCAGCGACAAGGTGTAGGTGGCGCAATCCTTACCGGTGCGGCACTGGGTCCGGTGTTCACGTCCTGCTCCCCGATGTATGGCTATGTCATCGTGACGGTGCTGCCCGCGTCGTTTGCACAAGGCATGATTTTGCTACTCGGTTATGTTCTGGGATTAAGCATCACATTGCTGGCCATTGCCCTCTTGGGACAAAAATTCATCGGTAACGCCCGCTGGGCTTCGGACCCACACTCATGGTTCCGTCGAGGGCTCGGCCTTGTCTTCATACTCGTGGGCATCGTGATCATCCTCGGTTTCGATAAAGATATTCAGGCATGGATATTGGAGAATTCACCGATCGCTCCCTGGGAACTCGACTCGGGATTTATTCCCGAAGAGTAGGTCGGGATTTATTCCCGAAGAGTAGGTCGGG
>CAZVLV010000045.1:0-2061 GCA_964628015.1 uncultured Aquiluna sp.
TGGTTCGAGGCGATTTGGATCCTCCATGGCGAAATACGTATCCAGAATCGGCACCACTGGTTCGAGCGCTTTATCCACGTAACGACTGATCTCTCCACCAGATACTTCTTCACCGACTACAGCTGTGAACTCGGCCGGATTTTCAACCTGAAGTTGCGCCAAGGCTAGGTGAAACAGTTCGTGTGCGGCAGAGACTGTGCGCTCACCGGAGGGTATCCCAAACAAATTCTCTAAAACTTTGTGCACCAATGTACCCCTGATCGCAGCGACCGAAGGCTCCTCCTGCAATTGATCAATGGTGCGGAATCGATACAGAAGTGGGCATTGAAGAAAGTCAGAACTGCGCGATGGCGAAAGCGAAGTGGGGAACATGGGTAAACTCTAAACACTTTAACTGGATGAAACATCCAAGCGTGAGATCAGGTGGGACTACAGTCTGCCTCGTGCCCAAAAGACCCGTTCATCCTCCGGCTCCGCGAGAACCAATAGAAGTGCATCCACGGCAAACCGGTCCTTTGTGTGTGGGTGACCTTGTACAACTGATTGATGCACGTGGCAACAAGTACACGATCACTCTGTCTGCAGATAGCGTTTTTCATAGTCATAGGGGCCAGATCTTGCACAACGACATGATCGGTCGCCAGGAGGGGATCGTGATCCAGAGCGATCGATTAGTGGACTATCAGGTACTCCGTCCACAACTTGATGACTATGTCCTTTCCATGCCACGTGGCGCAGCCGTCGTGTATCCGAAGGATGCTGCCCGAATTGTTGGTCTAGCCGATCTGGGTTCAGGCGCAAAGGTTCTGGAGGCTGGGGTTGGATCAGGGGCACTTACCTGCTCGTTGCTCAGGACTGTAGGACCCGACGGTTCAGTCGTGAGCGTCGAGAAGCGACAGGATTTTGCCGAGGTAGCTGAAGAGAATGTGTGCCGCTGGTTCGGAGGTTACCCCGATTCATGGAGTGTCATCGTGGAGGATTTATCTACGTGGGATATCAGTGATCGAATAGAGAAACATGGGCATTTTGACTCTGCAATCTTGGACATGTTGGCTCCCTGGGAATGCCTTGACGTAGTGGGACACGCATTACGACCTGGGGGTGCGCTCGTTATTTATGTGGCGACTGCAACTCAACTTTCACGCACGGTTGAATCATTGCGTTTGAAGGACGTCTGGACAGAGCCTCGTGCCGAAGAAACACTTTTGCGCACATGGCATCTAGATGGGCTCTCGGTACGACCAGATCACAAAATGAATGGCCACACGGGTTTCCTGGTTTCCACACGACGAATGGCGCCTGCTGAATCCGCTATGAAACGCAAAAGACGCCCAGCTCCAGGAGCATATGGACAGGACTATCAGGCTCCAGACTTGAGTTCCTCCGCCGATAGCATCGATGAAGAGATCCCCTGAAGCGGGGCATCGGCGTAATGGGAACGCTGAAAATCGATTTCCGGGATAGAGTTGTGAACAAGGAAAGGGGTCATGCATGTCCGAATCCACGGAAATTTCTCGACTTCAAGGGGAATTGGCGGCTCAGCGTGACCACAACGCTCGCCTGATAGCCACGTTGAAAGATGCACGAGAGCAGATCGTTTCCCTTAAAACCGAAGTAGATCGACTTGCGGAACCCCCAGGCGGGTTTGGAACAGTTCTCACATCACATTCGGATTCCACAGCCGACATCATGGTTATGGGCAAAAAAGTGCGCGTGGCGGTCAGCCCTGAAGTGGATAAATCTCTTCTGACCCTTGGTAGAGAAGTACTGCTCAATGAGTCTTTGAACGTAGTTGGTGTGCTCGAATTCGACAACATCGGTGACATCGTCGTGCTGAAGGAGATGCTCGCACCTGATCGTGCGTTAGTCGTATCCCACTCAGATGAAGAACGCGTGATTCGCATTGGATCGCCACTGTTCTCCGAAACTCTTCGGGCAGGCGACACACTATTGTGCGATCCACGGAATGGTGTCGCCTTTGAAAAAGTAGCTCGAGCAGAAGTCGAGGAGCTCGTTCTCGAAGAAGTACCCAATATTAATTATGATGACATTGGAGGACTT
>CAZVLV010000045.1:2071-8710 GCA_964628015.1 uncultured Aquiluna sp.
AATCAGAGATGCCGTAGAGTTGCCTTATCTGCATGCTGAATTGTTTGCTGAACACCAACTCCGTCCGCCCAAGGGAATTCTTTTGTACGGGCCTCCTGGATGTGGGAAGACACTCATTGCCAAAGCGGTCGCAAATTCCTTAGCGCAAAAGGTCGTTGAAAGAACGGGTATGGGCGAAGGTCGATCATTTTTCCTGAACATCAAGGGCCCCGAGTTGCTCAATAAGTATGTAGGTGAAACAGAGCGACACATCAGGCTTGTTTTTCAACGTGCGCGCGAGAAGGCCTCCGAAGGAATGCCCGTCATTGTTTTCTTTGATGAGATGGATTCTCTTTTTCGTACCAGGGGTACAGGAGTAAGCAGCGATGTCGAGAACACAATTGTGCCGCAACTACTGAGCGAAATTGACGGAGTAGAAGGTCTCGAGAATGTCATCGTTATTGGAGCAAGTAATCGTGAGGACATGATTGACCCCGCAATCTTGCGCCCAGGGCGCCTTGACGTCAAAATAAAGATAGAAAGGCCAGATGCTGAGTCAGCTCGTTCGATCTTTGCCAAATATCTCACTCCATCAGTACCACTTCACGCAGATGATCTCCTCGAAAACGGCGGAGACGCCGAACTGACTTGCAAGAACATGATTCAACGTGCAGTTGAGCGAATGTATGCGGACTCGGATGAAAACAGATTCTTAGAGGTCACGTATGCAAATGGAGATAAGGAAGTGTTGTTCTTCAAGGACTTCAATTCGGGCGCGATGATAGAAAACGTGGTTTCTCGGGCCAAGAAATCTGCAATAAAAGACTATTTGTCCACAGGAGAAAAGGGCGTGCGTGTACAGCACTTACTGGACGCATGCCTTGACGAGTTCAGAGAGAATGAAGATCTTCCGAACACCACGAATCCTGATGACTGGGCTAGAATTTCAGGTAAGAAGGGTGAGCGGATTGTCTTCATTCGCACCCTTATTGAAGGTAAGAAAGGGACAGAACCGGGCCGTTCTATAAGCACGGTGGCAAATACTGGCCAATACCTCTAGGGAATCTGCAGAATGTCAGCTCGACGCGTAATGGGTCTAGAAACGGAGTTTGGAATTTCCGTTCCTGGACATCCGACCATGAACGCTATGGTCACGAGTTCTCATATTGTGAACTCGTATGCGCGCCTCGTTGGCCTGGATCGTTCGGCTCTTACGCATTGGGACTACGAACGTGAGAATCCATTGCGAGACGCACGTGGGTTTGATATGTCACGAACTGATGCACATCCCAGCCAGCTCACTGACGAAGATGAATCTGATCTAGGCCTCGCGAATTTGATCCTGACCAACGGCTCGAGATTCTATGTGGATCACGCACACCCGGAGTATTCGTCGCCAGAAGTAACAAATCCTCGCGATGCAGTTTTGTGGGACAGAGCGGGGACCCTTATTGCGCATCGGGCTGCACATGCAGGTCCAGTCTTTGACGGGCAGCGCATCAGGCTCTATAAGAACAACATAGATAACAAGGGCGCTTCTTATGGTTGTCATGAGAATTACCTCATGAATCGCTCTACTCCCTTCGCGGAGATTGTGAGGACGCTCATTCCTTTCTTTGTCACGAGGCAACTATTTACCGGAACCGGCCGCCTTGGGAAAGGTTCTGAAGGTCAGCTCAAAGAATTCCAGATATCGCAACGAGCGGACTACTTTGAAGTAGAGGTTGGACTTGAGACAACTCTTAAGCGGCCTTTGGTGAACACCCGTGATGAACCGCATGCGGATCCAGAGAAATACCGACGGCTCCACGTGATCATCGGCGACGCTAATCTCTCTGATACCGCAACGTTACTTAAGGTGGGTACGACCTCAATCATCTTGAGCATGATTGAAGCCGGCGTCTCCTTTGATGATCATTTCGACATAAAGGATCCAGTCCGCGAGTTAACTCAAGTGTCCTATGACACGACGCTTAGCCACCGGATCGAAATGTCAGCGGGGGCTAGTTACACGGCACTCGAGATTCAATTTCGGTTTCTCGAGGCTGCGATTGATTTCTATAGAAATCAATCGCATGTGGATGCAGACACACAAGAGGTTCTAGATCTTTGGCAGAGCACCCTTGAGGCCCTCGCTCGAGACCCATTCGAATGCGCTTCCACCCTCGATTGGGTTGCAAAGCTAAGTCTCATGGAAGGGTACATTCGCAGAGATGACATGACGTGGAGCGACCCGAGGCTTGCACTCCTTGACCTTCAATACAGCGATATCAATCCGAACCGGGGTATAGCCGCCAAATTGGAGCAAAGAGGGGCCCTTCGCAGGATCTTTACTGACCAGCAAATCGAGTACGCATCCACGACTCCGCCCAGTGACACGAGAGCCTTTTTCCGAGGTGAGTGCATTCGCCGGTACCCTGACAATATTGCGGCCGCATCATGGGACTCTGTCGTGTTTGACACTGGGGGAGACACGTTATTGAGGGTTCCCACGCTTGAGCCTCTCAAGGGAACGAGAGATTCCATTTTGGCGATTCTCGATTCCAGCCCCTCGGCCCAAGAGCTCTTGGATTCCTTGCGGGATTCACCCTAAGGGTTAGTCTTAACCCATGCCCTCACAAGACAGGATTCAATCAAAAGCGAGCAAACGTGATCAGTCCACCGATGACGTAGAAGTAGCCACCGTCGATTCGGCCCACTTATCTCGGGCAGACCTTGATGAAGATGTTGATGCCATCCTCGACGAAATTGATGACCTCCTGGAAGTTAACGCCGAAGATTTCGTTAAGTCTTTCGTGCAAAAGGGCGGCCAGTGAATTCATCCTCGTTTGCTGATTATCTGGAGTCGAATTCAACTAGTTGGCGTCAGCGGGTTACCGAACAGTCCACTGAAGGCCATAATGAGATTCGACATGGAACAACAATTGTTGCGTTGCGCTACTCACATGGTGTCATCATGGCAGGGGATCGACGTGCTACAACTGGAAATATCATTGCGCAACGCGATATCCAGAAAGTTTTTCCCGCAGATGAATTCTCGGTAATCGGAATCGCAGGAACTGCTGGTATAGCAATTGAACTGGTGCGGTTATTTCAGGTTGAGTTGGAACATTATGAAAAAATAGAGGGTGTCACACTTTCTTTGGATGGAAAAGCTAATCGCTTATCAAGTCTGTTGAGAACCAACATGGGGCTGGCGCTTCAAGGGCTTGCTGTAGTTCCATTGCTGGCGGGATTTGATCCGAACAAAAACTTAGGTCGAATTTTTTCTTATGACGTTACCGGTGGCCGATATGAGGAACACGATTTCTACGCCGTGGGTTCAGGCTCGCATTTTGCGCGCGGTTCTTTGAAGAAGTTGTTCTCGCTTGATCATGGCGAAACCGATGCAGTACGAGCCGCCGTGGAGTCACTTTATGACGCAGCTGATGACGACAGCGCCACGGGTGGTCCTGACATCAACAGGGGTATTTACCCTCTGGTCTACAAAGTTGATATGCAAGGCGTCCAAGAGATCCCCGCTGAGATTGTCAGTGAAGTGTCCCAAGAAATGTTGGCCATCCGAAAATCTAATCCCAATGGTTCCCGTTCTATTGCAACAAGCGCGGATGGAGCGTCATGAGCACCCCGTACTACGTTTCCCCTGAGCAAATAATTGCCGATAAAGCCGAATTCGCCACAAAGGGAATCAAGCGCGGTAGGTCTGTGATCGTCATGAGTACCGACTCGGGCGTCCTTTTTGTAGCCGACAATCCGTCCAGAGCGCTTCACAAAATAGGTGAAATTTATGATCGAATTGGTTTCGCCGCAGTGGGAAAATATAACGAGTTTGAAAGTCTAAGGGTCGCTGGAATTCGTCTCGCAGATATGCGGGGATTCTCCTACGATCGGTCTGACGTCACTGTCAGAACGATCGCCAACGCCTATGCCCAGACTCTAGGGTCGATATTTATTGAGGCTGCCAAGCCCTATGAAGTGGAGCTAGCAGTTGCCGAGGTCGGCGCCCAACAAGATTTAGATCAGCTTTACCGCATTTCATTTGATGGTTCTGTGCATGATGAATCTGGTTTTATTTGCATGGGTGGCGAATCAGAAACAATTGCAGAGGTTGTCAGGAGTGGCTTTCACTCCGGCCTATCTGATCGAGAGGCGTTAGCGCTTGCCATCTCTGCGTTATCTCCTGAAGTAAATACCGATTCCGAAGGCACTGCCGCTCAGCAGCACAAAGGCCTTGAGATTGCCTTACTCGATAGAAATAGGCCTAGAAGAACCTTCGTCCGATTAGGGCGAGACCAAATCTCTGAAATGACCTCCTAGGCACATATGGAACGTCGCATATTTGGAATTGAGACTGAGTACGGTGTCACGTGCACGTTTAGAGGTCAGCGGCGACTTAGTCCCGATGAAGTAGCGAGGTACTTATTCCGGAAAGTCGTCAGTTGGGGTAGAAGCAGCAATGTTTTTCTAAAGAATGGTTCACGATTGTATTTGGACGTTGGGTCCCACCCTGAGTATGCGACAGCCGAATGCGACCAGGTAGCGGAATTAGTTGCACATGATCGTGCAGGGGAACGGATCCTCGAGGGCCTCAGTCGCGAAGCTGAAGAGCGCCTCGAGCAGGAAGGCATCAATGGGGAGGTATACCTTTTCAAGAACAACACTGATTCGGCGGGTAACTCATACGGATGCCACGAAAACTACCTCCTCGATCGCCATACAGATTTCGCTCAACTTGCCTCTGTATTTATCCCGTTTCTCATAAGCAGACAGATAATTGTTGGTGCGGGCAAAGTCGTTCAGACGCCACGCGGAGCAAGTTATGCAATAAGTCAAAGAGCCGATCACATATGGGAAGGTGTGTCCAGCGCAACAACACGTTCACGACCCATCATAAACACTCGAGATGAACCTCACGCTGATGCAGACCTTTATAGAAGGCTCCACGTGATCGTTGGAGACAGCAACATGAGCGAGACAACAACAATGCTCAAGGTCATGAGTGCACACCTGGTTTTACGCATGATCGAAGAAGGCGTCGTCATGCGCGACATGACGTTATCGAACCCCATCCGTGCCATTCGCGAGATCAGTCATGACACCACGGGTACAAGAACTGTGAAATTAGCTAACGGGCGAGAGCTTTCAGCACTTCAGATTCAAGCGGAGTACTTCGAAAAGGTCTCAGAGTTCGTTGGTCGGCGCGAGATAAATGATTCACTCACTATCCGAACTATGGATCTGTGGGAGAGAACCCTCAAGTCTGTTGAAGCACAAAGCTTCTCGCTGGTTGACAAGGAGATCGACTGGGTCATCAAGTGGAAAATCATTGAACGATACATGAATAAGAATGGATTGGATCTATCACATCCCAGGATCGCCCAACTTGATTTGGCGTATCATGACATTAATCGGGAAAGAGGTCTGTTCTATCTCTTGCAAAGAAATGGACAGATAGAAACGCTTGTTACCGAGTCTGAGATCTTGCAGGCAGAAAATCACGCACCACAAACAACTCGGGCCAAATTGCGTGGAGATTTCATTGAGAGGGCACAGCAGAGGAAGCGCGACTACACGGTTGATTGGGTTCACCTCAAACTCAACGATCAAGGTCAGCGCACCCTTTTACTCAAGGACCCCTTCCAACACACCGATGAACGAGTTGACCGAATGATTGCTTCACTCTAGATAGTCTGTGCATGTGAAGAATATTGGGAAATTAGTTGTAGGGGTTTCAGCATCCATAATTGTTTTGTCCGCCTGTTCATCTGGCCCTGATGAATCTAATGTAACAAGGGCCTCCGGCACATACTCTGTCAATGATTGTGCCGTCGCTCAGGGCCCTGTCCTTCAAGATGGAGCGCCCGATGGTATTGCGGTAAATGGACTTGTAATTGGGGGAGCAGATATCCCCATTATCAGCGTCGGGCCCGATTCGCAGCCTGCCATTGATCTCGTGACTACCGATTTAGTCCCTGGGAACGGAGACTCGGTTCAAGTAGGGAATACCATAACCGTTAATTACTGTGGCGTGGGTCAAGCAACGGGGGCGATATTCGACTCATCCTGGGCGCGCGGCGCACCAGCCACTTTTCAACTAGCGCCGGGAGCACTCATTGAGGGTTGGACCCAAGGCGTCCCCGGTATGCAAATAGGTGAACGACGTTTATTGGAGATTCCCGGAGACCTTGGGTACGGATCAAATCCTCCCGGTGGGATTGAACCGAATGAGACACTCATCTTTGTTGTTGAACTAATCTCGATCGATTCATAGGTAAAGGACTGAAATGGATAACACAACGAAGCCAGAGATTGACTTTATTGAAGGTCCAGCACCAACAGAGTTGGTGATCACGGACATCATTGTTGGATATGGTCCCGAGGCGCTGCCTGGCTCGACAGTCGATGTTCACTACGTTGGGGTTGACTTCGAGACGGGTGAACAATTTGATTCATCATGGGATCGGAATGAAAGCATCTCCTTCCCACTCCAGGGGCTCATCGCTGGTTGGCAGGAAGGTATACCTGGCATGAAAGTCGGGGGGCGACGTCAATTGGTGATCCCACCAGCAATGGCCTACGGTGAGTCAGGCGGGCATCGGCTCGCTGGCCGTACTCTAGTGTTTGTTATTGACTTAATTAGTACCCAGTAGCATCTATCGC
>CAZVLV010000046.1:0-8599 GCA_964628015.1 uncultured Aquiluna sp.
AAGGTGGGCTTGTGCTTGCCGCGCAGGAGAGCCGCGGTCTGGGTTGCGAGCCGACCGAGAACAACATCGGTGGCGTCAATGACATGCCATTCGCGAGTGATCTCGCTGGCTTTGGGGCTATATGTGCGCACGGGACGCTACCTTGCTTTCTCGTAGGGACTCGGTTTCTGCACTCACCGCCGGGTGGAGGTGAGCCGTACTGGACACCTTCCGGGGTGCCCAGGCTGTGGTGTCACCCACAGCAGCAGCCAAGAGTACCGAAGGCACGACGGGTGCAGGGAACCGGGATAGTAGGTATGTCTGGCCCCTGTTTCTACTCCCTGGGCGGCTGGCGAGCCAGCCACTCATTAAATTCGCGATCCTGTTGCTCACGCCATGCCGTGATGGCCTCAGC
The DNA here is from genome assembly GCA_964628015.1 of uncultured Aquiluna sp. Classification (GTDB taxonomy): domain Bacteria; phylum Actinomycetota; class Actinomycetes; order S36-B12; family S36-B12; genus UBA4592. The sequence continues at coordinate 395 of CAZVLV010000046.1, forward strand.
TAACTCGGTGACATCGGGCTGGAAAAGGTGCGGGAAGCGCTGTTCCTGAGCCAACAGGAGCAGGCCCGTGATCCTGGAATCGGCGAGGGCACCGTGCCAATCGTCTTCGGAGATTTCTAAGCCATAACGGGCAACAGTTGGTTGCAATCTGCGTTGGGCTTTGCCTTTGACGTACTTGTCCTGTTGTTTGTCAATTACATAGGGGCTAATGTCAATTTCATTTACGAGTGGTTCAAGACCAACCAGAATGAGGTTGGCGTCCAGAATCGCTCGGTCGAATTGTGTGTTGAAACAGACGACGGTCAATCCAGAATTCACCAGAAATGACCTAATGTCCGCAAGCGCTTCACGTTGGTCCAGACCTTGGGCTTGACTGATCTCGTTAGTAATGCCGTGCACCTCTGTTGCGCGCTCGGGAATATCAACATCTACTTTGATCAACCACTCGCGACTCTCGATCTCCTCGCCACCCACGAACACAACAGCTGCCGCCGTAACAATTCTTTCCTGAGAAACATCGACACCTGTGGTTTCGGTGTCAAATGCGATGAAACCCCGCTGCACCCATGTGCTATCTCTAGTCATGCGCCTAACGTTAGCGGTGGAAAGTGACGACAAAACTGAGCCAGCGATTCACAGGCTGCATACGCGCTCAGATGGGTCTAGAAAAGTCAATGTGCTGGGATGATTGCAGTCAATAGATGACCTGCGGCCGTGGACTGGATGTTCCATGCAGAGGTGCAGTCATCCAGCAAACTAGATCCCAAGCCAGGAGCATTTGGCACCAGAACAAATGGTCCGTTATCACGAACGTCAAGAACTAGGTCGCCGTCATGCGACTTCGCGAAGACCTCCACTTCGGTGGCTTGGCCGTGACGAACGGCATTGGAAACCGCCTCTGTCACCATGTCAATAAAGCAGGATCGGATGATGACATCTGAATCAAGTTTTTCGTGGGCATCTATTGAAATCGACATACTGACTTCGCAGATTCCATCCCAAGTTTTTTCAATTCGATTCATTCCGTTATCCAGACTGATAACAGACCTATCCGTGTTGCCGAGAACATCTAATGATTCGAATAACTCACGACGAATATTCTCGATCATTTCGGCACTGACGTTTCCTTCACGAAGTGCTCCGTCGATCTTTATTGCGGCTGCATTCACCGCAGTTTGAACGGGGCCATGCAGAGCGCGTGACAGGGACTTGTTTTGGAGCCACTGGGTTTGCTTCCTGCGCGTAAGCGAACGCTCCAACTCGCGGGTGGAATGGCTGAGTTCCACAATGATTGCGTCTCGCTCCCTCGTCACACCTGAACCGATGCTGACCACGATCGCGAGCACCACCGTAATAGTGCCTGCCGCGATTCCCAGCGCCCAACCAAGCGGTCCGGAATTCAATCCAAACCACACACCCAATCCCACAATCACCCCAGCGATCACGGCCAGAGCCACGGCGAGGATGAGGCGCCAGGTCACATTGAGGTTTCGAGAGAACCGCTCAAAGACAAGGTTTGCGGCGGCCAAGAGAACTATTTGCACAAGGAGTAGAGGGAGGATCACCGCGGCAACTCCCCTTAGTGTGGCGACTACCGCTATGACCTCCAAAGACATGAACGCCGCTGTCAGCACCGGGCGAAATGGCTTTCCCCTGACTATTCGGTCGAGGACCTGGCCCCAGTTTGTGGAGGTGGCATCGGCATTGATTCTCACGTGCGTGACTTCAGGCATCTCTTTGGCCAGTTCGTGGGACAAAGGCCGAACCACATGGGTGGCGGTCTCATGCAATGTCGCTAGTGAACCGCTTGGATTATCGCTGTCGAGTTGATCCAATTCCTTTTCTAGAACATCGCGGATTCGCTCCACGGTAGCGTCATTGCGAGAGGTTAACTCAGTGGATACCGTGTTGATGGACTGTTCTAGTTCAGCATTGAGGCTCTCAAGTTGAGCGATTTGATATCGGCGTTCTCGAATTAGGTTCACAACATATGCGCTGACAACGAGAACCATTCCAATGTTGAGGAAGTTACCCAGAATGCGATCAAGGGCTGTTGTTTCGTCATCAGGGAAGAAGTAGTAACTCAAGACAATGACCGTGAAGGATCGCGAGAGAATGGCAAGAATAAATGTCGCGATAACTATGTATGGGTGAGGCTTAGTGGCTTTATTAAGGACGAATATCCGAACCAGAATCAGCGGAGTGAAGAGGGCGATCTGCGCTGCAATGATGATAAAGATCCGAATCCACAGAGCGGCGCCTGTTTGCACTGCACTGAAATTTCCAATAGTTCCCGCAATGAATGTCAGCCAAAACACCGGCCAGGAAACAGAATCCGCTGTTCCCAATCGATTGAGAACCCGCTTCACTCCACTCACAGGCGGTCCGGGACTCCAGCTGCCATGACGAACATGCGAACAGCCTCAACCCTCGGGTTGATATTGCCCTTGGTGTTGATATCCAGTGCTCGGAAAATCTCCACATTCCAGCGCTCAACCGTGGATTGACTGGCTCCCTTGAGTTTTGCAATGTAGTCATTGGTGTAGCCCGTTGCCATCAGACGAAGCACCTCGAGGTGTTTCACACTCAACGGTGCCAGCGGGTGGGGACCCTCACCGTCTTGGCGAATCTCCACCGTGCGGTCATTAAGGGCCGCCTCAATCGATTCCAATAGGTACTCGGTGTCTTTCACTCGGCTTTTGCGCAGGAACCCACAGTTGGGCGGGAGCATGGTAGTCTCCACCCCTGCCGTGCGAGGGTCGGGGTACTTGGTGAGCACAATTAACGCAATGTCTGGGCGCTGCTTGTGAAGCACGTGCGCTAGGTCAAGACCACTGGGGCCATCGCCGAGGGAAATGTCCAGGAGCACTGCATCGGGGTCGAAGTTGCGCACCGATTCCCGTGCCTCAAGAACGTCGCTGGCGGTGTCCACATCAAAACCTGCCCCGGTCAACGCTGAGGCAAGCAGGGACGCCATGAGTGGCTCGTCTTCGACGACCAGAATGCGGCGGGTGAATCCCATACACCTGATTATGGTGGAAGCCCATCAATGTTCCGCGCGGACGATGGGTATCCATCAATTACGCAAGGGTGACCCAGACCTTGCGCAGTGGCTCGGTGATCGACCACGTGGTGCGCGAACCGGAGGGAAGGATGCCCACCGTCCCGGGACCTAATTCAATGACCCCACCTTGATCACACGTGACTGTTCCTTTGCCGGAAATGACAATGAAGACTTCCTCTACCTCAGTGTCCGTGGAGTCCCCTACCGAGTGCTCCCACACACCGACTTCCATGTCTCCCTCGGTATCCATGGCAGCAACAGCGGATGTCACGCCCTCGGTTAACGCGAGTTTCGGGTTAATGGGTGAGTGGCGAAGTTTCTTGTCATCAATGCTGTTGGCATTAAAGCCTCGGATCATTTTCGCCTCGCCCGCGTCTGGTCTTGTCGTGCCAATAGTTCTCCGTCAGCAGGGTAACCCACTTCTTCCAGAACCAATGCAAATGGTTCCATCACTTGCACGTGGGAAGTCTTGTGCTCCTGATTAATTAATTCTTGTGTCCAACTCACCGGTTTACGTCCATCGCCAATAGGCAGTAGAGCACCCACGACACTGCGGACCATTGAATGACAGAAAGCATCGGCCCGAATGGTCATGACGACATGCCCATCACTATCGCGATGCCACTGTAACTTCAGGACATCGCGAATCGTGGTGGCAAACGGTTTCTCTTTGCAGAACGCGAAAAAATCATGGGTACCGATCAAGGACGCACTCGCTTCATTGAGTCGATCAAGATTAAGGGGAACAGGCCAGGGAAGAATTTCGTGACGACGCAACGGCGCGGGGCCCAATGGACTGTCACACACCGTATAGCTGTACTCACGCCAGATAGCAGAGAAGCGTGCATCAAAACCATAGGGCGCCTCCCCCAGGGACACAATCCTGATGTCCTCGGGTAACGCTTTATTGATGCGCTCCGGTGTCAACTGCCCCAACTCGGGATGATCACGTGCGAGATCAAAGTGAATGACCTGACCGCGGGCATGAACACCCGCATCGGTGCGACCCGCACAGACAGTGGGCAGGTCCAGTTCGTGGATCAACGCACCAATCGTGTTCTCAATCTCGAATTGGACGGTGCGCAATTCCTGTTGGGTTGCCCACCCATGAAACCCTGAGCCGTCATACGCCAGGGTCGCGCGCAGACGAATCAGCCCGTCTCCGGGAAGTCCGGGGACGGGCTGATCATTAACTTCGTGCGAGAACAGGTGTTATTCCTTTGTCTCGGTTTCCTCGGCTACCGCTACTTCTTCTTCACCCTCAGCATTGACGGGCTCGGTGGATTCTTCTTCAAGAACCGCTTCGGTGTCGGGAGCAATTTCTTCTTCAACCCTGACTGCTTCATCCTTGGCTGGAGCAGCAGGAGTTGCCGCTTCCTTAGCTGCGGACTCTTTAGCTGCGCGCTTGGTTGCACCGGTGGCTTCAGCAACAACCTGCTCCAGCATTGGTTCAACCAATTCAATGATCGCCATGGGAGCGTTGTCACCCTTGCGATTACCGATCTTGATGATTCGGGTGTAGCCGCCCTGACGACCCGCGTAACTCGGACCAATCTCGGTGAACAGAGTGTGCACAACTGACTTGTCGCGTACAACGGTGATCACTCGCCGGCGTGCATTGATATCTCCGCGCTTGGCGAAGGTGATCATGCGCTCAGCCAGCGGACGCAGCCGCTTGGCCTTGGCATGGGTGGTGGTGATTTTGCCGTGCTCGAATAACGCGGTGGCGAGGTTGCCGAGCATTAACCGCTCGTGCGCTGCTCCACCGCCGAGGCGGGCTCCCTTAGCTGGGCTAGGCATCTACTTCTCCTTTAAATAAATTCGCGAACGGCAGGCTTAGAGCCGCTCATCCTCGGGGTAGGCGTCCTCGGCATAGGAAACTTCCACTGCCACTACTTCTTCTTCATCCTCGGGAGCAACGTCCATGTCGACATCTTCGTCGTCGAAGTACACGGCGGTGCTGGGATCGAATCCGGGTGGGCTGTCCTTGAGCGCCAATCCGAGCCCGTGCAACTTCACCTTGACCTCGTCAATGGACTTGGCGCCAAAGTTGCGGATATCAAGAAGGTCAGCCTCACTGCGGGTGATCAACTCACCCACGGTGTGAATGCCTTCACGCTTGAGGCAGTTGTAGGAACGCACCGTCATGTCCAACTGCTCAATGGGAGTAGAGAGTTGTTCAGCGGCGAATGCATCTGTGGGACTTGGGCCAATGTCAATACCTTCGGCATCCAGGTTCATTTCGCGTGCCAGACCAAAGAGCTCAACGAGGGTTGAACCAGCAGAAGCAACGGCATCGCGTGGCAACATGCAGGGCTTGGTCTCCACGTCAAGAACTAGCTTGTCAAAGTCGGTGCGCTGCTCAACACGAGTAGCTTCCACCTTGTAGCTGACCTTGAGAACCGGAGAGTAGATCGAGTCAACCGGAATGCGACCGATTTCCTGATCAGGCTGCTTGTTCATGACCGAAGGAACATAGCCACGGCCACGCTCAACGATCAATTCGATTTCCAACTTGCCCTTGCCATTAAGGGTTGCAATGTGCAGGTCGGGGTTGTGCACCTCAACACCTGCTGGGGGCTGAATATCAGCTGCGGTGACATCGCCAGGACCCTGCTTGCGCAGGTACATGACAACTGGTTCATCGATTTCGCTGGAGACAACAAGACCCTTGAGGTTCAGGATGATCTCGGTGACATCTTCCTTGACACCTTCAATTGTGCTGAACTCATGCAGCACGCCATCAATCCGAATGCTGGTGACAGATGCACCAGGAATGGACGAGAGCAATGTGCGGCGAAGTGAGTTGCCAAGGGTGTAACCAAAGCCTGGCTCGAGCGGCTCCAACACAAAACGTGAGCGGAATTCGCTGATGGGTTCTTCGGTCAGAATCGGACGCTGACTAATGAGCACTTTTCATTCCTTCCAGCAGTGACCTCTATTTGACACTGCGATGTGAGGCTCGATTCAAATGAATCGAAGGGTTATTACTTGGAGTACAACTCGACGATGAGCTGTTCTTGGACTTGGGTGTCAATGACAGCGCGAGCTGGCAATGAGTGGACGAGGATGCGCATTTTCGATGGCACAACCTCGAGCCATGCAGGAACGGTCTTTTCGCCGATCTCAGCATGAGCCACGATGAACGGGGTCATTTCCAGGCTGCTCTTGCGAACCTCGATGACATCGTTGGGTGAGACACGGTAAGAAGGAATGTTCACCTTGTGACCGTTGACCAAGAAGTGACCGTGGGTCACCAACTGGCGAGCCATGTCGCGGCTCTTGGCGAAACCTGCACGGAAGACAACATTGTCAAGGCGTGACTCAAGGAGAACAAGGAGGTTCTCACCGGTCTTACCCGGAAGGGTCTTGGCTTCCTTGTAGTAGTTAGAGAACTGCTTCTCCAACACACCGTACATACGGGTTGCCTTCTGCTTCTCGCGAAGCTGCAACAGGTACTCGCTGTCCTTGGAACGACCGCGACCGTGCTGGCCGGGTGGGTAGGGACGTTTCTCAAATGGGCACTTCGGTGACTCGCACTTGGATCCCTTGAGGAAAAGCTTCATTTTCTCGCGGCGGCACCGCTTGCAATCTGCGTCTGTATAACGCGCCATGGTTTTCTCCTACTTTCTAAGTGTGGTGGGTGCGCGCGATCAGACGCGACGACGCTTGGAGGGACGGGTTCCGTTGAATGGCACCGGAGTGACGTCAGCGATGGAGCCAACCTCAAGACCTGTTGCCTGCAGTGAACGGATTGCGGTCTCGCGACCTGAACCCGGTCCTTTGACGAATACGTCAACCTTGCGCATGCCGTGCTCCATGGCGCGACGTGCTGCAGCTTCAGCAGCCAATTGCGCGGCGAACGGAGTGGACTTGCGACTGCCCTTGAAACCAACCTGGCCAGCACTTGCCCAGGAAATCACCGCACCCGTGGGGTCAGTGATGGAAACAATGGTGTTGTTGAACGTGCTCTTGATGTGAGCGTGGCCGTGAGCCACATTCTTCTTTTCCTTGCGACGCACTTTCTTGGCGCCGGGACCTTTAGGGGCCATGTGGTGTATTCCTATCGATTAGAGGTATGTGGGAATCGCAACTAGGTGCGAGGTCGTTCGCTTAGGCCTTCTTCTTGCCGGCAACGGTCTTGCGAGGACCCTTACGGGTACGCGCATTGGTGTGGGTTCGTTGCCCGTGGACAGGAAGACCCTTGCGGTGACGGATTCCCTGGTAGCAGCCAATTTCGACCTTGCGGCGGATATCTGCTGTCACCTCTCGGCGAAGGTCACCTTCTACTTTCAGATTCGCTTCGATCCAGTCGCGCAGTGCGAGGGTTTGCTCATCTGTCAGATCTTTTGATTTCATTTCCGGATCGACACCGGTCGCGGCGAGTGCTTTCGCAGCCTGCGAGCGGCCAACACCGTAAATGTAGGTAAGTGCAACCGCCATGCGCTTTTCGCGGGGCAGGTCAACACCAATAAGTCGTGCCATGTGGCGTTCTCTCTTTTCTGTAGGTTCACGGGGTCATGGTGGGAAATCCAGTCCAGCCCGCCAAGGCTGGTCTCCGGCCCCGTGGCCGAAGGTGTCGTCTTCACATTCCGCACGCGAGATGTGAAGGGTCGGGAATTCCCTTTACTTGGTGGCCTCGGTTGTCTCTCCAAGATCACCCCAGAGCATTTAGCCCTGGCGTTGCTTGTGACGAACGTTTTCGCAAATAACCATGACGCGACCGTGGCGACGAATGACCTTGCACTTGTCGCAGATCTTCTTGACGCTGGGTTGCACCTTCATGATTACTCTTTCTCGAGTTTCTGATAATTACTGGTTGTGCTTGTAACTATTTGTAACGGTAGACAATGCGGCCGCGGGTGAGGTCATACGGTGACAACTCCACAACAACTCGATCGTCTGGGAGAATTCGGATGTAGTGCATCCGCATTTTCCCGCTGATGTGCGCGAGCACTTTGTGCCCATTGTCGAGTTCAACTCGGAACATGGCATTAGGCAAGCTTTCGGTGATCGTGCCCTCGAGCTCGATCGCGCCGTCTTTCTTTGCCATTGCCCTGCTTCCTATTGATCTGCTGGCCGATTCCGCACATGCCTCCCCCACGAGAGCAAATCCAGGGGATTTCCACTCTGTGAATTCT